>JADCGX010000050.1 GCA_020248785.1 Burkholderiales bacterium
CTCGAGGTAGTCCAGGCAGTCGGCATCGGTTCGAAACCAGGATTGAAACTCCCCGAGTGACCTTGGGTAGTGCTTCCCTGCTCGGTGATTATCCATCCGCAGAACTCTACCGCTCGGTCCGGTTAAATGGAGAGCCCTGGAACAATCCAAGCGGCGGTCGATCACCAATTTGGAACTGCTGCGCGGTTCCACAGCAATGACAACTGCGGTTTTTAGGGTGACGACGCCACCGGCCCCGCGCCGAGCGAGTGGAGCTGCTCCGCATACTCGCGCCACGCGTCCTCGACCGCCTGCCGCGCCAGCGCGGCGATCAGCGGGAAGACCAGCACCGCCTGCGCGATCACCATGACCGGCGGCGTGAACAGGATGCCCAAGTCGCCCAGCGGTCCGGCTCGCGACAGCAGCAGGTAGACGGCGAGGCCGACCACCACGGCCGGCAGGCCGAGCAGCGCATTGATGACGACCACCACGGCGTGCCGGCCGGGGAAGCGGGTCAGCCCGAGCGCGGCGCCGGACGGCAACGCCAGCAGCGCGGCGATGACGACGGCCGCGAGGCTGACCTGCAGCGACAGCGCGGCGATCTCGATCAGCTGGGGTCGGCCCGCCCGATCATCGACCACGCCTCGCCGAATGCGAGGCCGAGCGTGTTCATCGACCCCGCGGCAGCGCGCAGGCAGCGGCGGCGGGAGCGGAGTCGTCCGCCGGCAGCACGCGAAACCCGAGCCGTTCCAGCATCGCCCGGCACGCTAGATCGCGCAGGCGCGCGACGAAGGCTGCCACCGCCGGCCGCGTCAGGCGCGCGCGCGGCACCAGGAAGTCGTAGCGCTCCTCCTGCAGAGGGATGAAGCCGAGGCCGTACTCGCGCGCCACGGTGTCGATCGCCACGCCCCAGTCGGCCCGGCCCAGGCGCACCGCGGCCGCGACCGCGTTGTGCGACTTCGTCTGCACGCCGTAGCCGGGCGGACGACGGCCATCGAGCAGCCGGTCGATCAGCACGCGGGTGCCGCTGCCGGCGTTACGGTTGACCAGCGTGCAGTCCGGATCGGCGAGCGCGGCGGCCACCGCGCCGGCGGCGTCACGACCGGCGAAGTGCGCATCGTCCGAACGATGCACGATTCCCTGCAGGCGGCCGTAGCCAGGCACCAGTTCCAGCTCGGGGGTGAGAAGGTGCCGGTTGTAGACGCCGGTGGCGGGATCGAGCAGATGCACACCGGCGATGTCGCACTCGCCGCGCGGCATTGACGCCGCCCATGCTGCCGACGTGCAGGGTCTTGGCCGACCAGCCTTCGCGCATGAGCTCGCCGACCAGCGCGTCGAGCCCGGTGCAGTGGCTGCCGATGCAGACCAGGTCGGCCGGGCGCAGGCGCTCGGACAGCAACTGCACCTCCACCTCGCTGCCGGCATCGACCATCTCGGTGTGCTGATCGATGCTGAAGAAGCCATCCGCGGCGCTGAAGGTGGTCACCGATCCGGAGCCCTTGCCCATCGGATACGCGACCCAGCCCGACGGGCCCTCGATCAGGCCGACCAGCATGTACTCGGTGCGGCCGCGTTCGGAGTTGATGCGCATCGGCACGCGCGCTTGCACCGTCGCGCGCCGCTCGACCGGCAGACCGGCGAAGGCGCGCAGCACCGGCGCGACGAACTCGTGGAAGGTGAAGATCGCCGATGTCGGGAAGCCCGGCAGCACCGCCACTGGCCGGCCGTGCGCGACGGCGAGGCACACCGGCTTTCCCGGCTTGAGCGCCACCCCGTGGGCGACGATGCCGGGCTCGCCGAGGCGCGCGACCACGCGGTAGGACAGGTCGCCCGCGCCCTTGGAGGTGCCGCCCGACAGGACGACCGCGTCCTCGCGCATCGCCTGCGCGAGCGCCTGCGCCAGCGCCGGCTCGTCGTCGCGCACGATGCCCAGCGCAACCGGCTCGCAGCCCAGTTCCTCGACCGCGGCCGACAGGATGGCGGCGTTGGAGTCATAGACCGCGCCGGCCGGCAAAGCGCTGCCCGGCGCGACGATTTCGTTGCCAGTGGACAGGATGGCCACGCGCGGACGCCGCCACACCGTGACCTCGGCCAGGCCGAGCGCCGCCAGCACGCCGATCTGGCGCGAACTGAGCACCTGCCCAGCCCGCAGCACCGTTTCGCCGCGCGCCATGTCGGTGCCGGCGTGGCTGACGTTCTCCCCCGACGCCACCGCGCGCGCCACGGTGACGCCGGCGGGTCCATCCGCGTCGGTGTGCTCGATCATCACCACCGCGTCGGCGCCGCACGGCAGCATGCCGCCGGTGGCGACGGCGCTCGCGTGGCCGGCGCCGATGGTCACGCGCGGCCGCTCGCCCGGCGCCAGCACCTCACCGGACAGTTGCAGCGGCCGCACGTCCTCCTCCGCGGCGCCATGCGTGTCCTCCGAGCGAACGGCGAAGCCGTAGACGTTGGAGCGGTCGAACCCTGGTACGTCGACCGGAGCGACGACTGTGGCCGCCAGCACCCGGCCGAGTGCGCGCGAAAGCGGCACGCGCTCTTGACCCAGCGGCGCGAGACGCAGGTGATGGCGGAAGCGCGCCGTCGCCTCGTCGCGTGTGATCACGTTCAGGAACTGGTCCTGGCGCACGCCGTCGTGCGGGCTGCCGCTGCGCGGATCGCTCATCGGGTCCGGGTGGGTGTTCAGGAATACAGGTGGACGGTCACCAGCGCGCCAGCGCCGAAGCCCTCGCTCTCGCCGGGGACGACCACGAAGCCATCGGCGCGAGTGGTGGTGGACAGAATCGATGCGCCGGACAGGGCAAGCGGCTCGACGCCCGCCTCGCCCAGCCGCACGCGGCAGTAGTCGACCCGACCGACCGCCGAGACGATCTTGCGCGCGAGCGGCGCTTGCACCGCCCGGTACGGTCAGTCGGCGCCGAGCCCGCCGAGCAGGCGGATCGCGCGGCCGGCAAAGAAGTCGTAGGCGCACAGACAGGACACCGGGTTGCCCGGCAGCAGGAACACCAGCCGCGCGCCGATGCGCCCCATCCCGGCCGGACTCGACGGCCGCATCGCCACGCCGTGCACCGCGAGTTCACCCGCCTGCGCGAGCAACCGCGGCGCATGGTCTTCGGCGCCCACGCTGGATCCGCCCGACAGCAGCACCACGTCGGCACCCGGTGCGGTCATCGCCTCGGCGATGCGGGCCGGATCGTCGCCCGGGCGAACATGGCCTTCGATCTCGCCGCCGTCGCGGACGACCAGCGCGCGCAGCATCGCCGAGTTGGCGTCGTAGACATCCCACTCACCCTTGGGCTGACCCGGCGCCACCACCTCGCCGCCAGTGACGACGAGCCGCGCCCGCGGCCGCCGCACCACCGTCGCGCGGTCGATCCCAAGCGAGGAAATCAAGCCGGCGTCCTGCGGCCGCAACCTTCGGCCGGCGCCGAGCACGATCTGGCCGGCACGCATGTCCTCGCCGCGCCGGCTGACGTGCTTGCCCGGCGTGCCGGCGGCCGTTATTTCGACACGCCCGTCGGCTGCCTGCGCTTACTCGGCGGGCACGACGGTATCCAACCCGGCGGGCATCGGCGCGCCGGTCATCACGCGCACTGCCGCCCCGGCGCCGGCGTGGCCCGCGAACGGCCGCCCCGTGAGCGCCTCGCCGACGACGGCAAACGCGAGCGGGTTGTAGTCGGAGGCGCCGACGGTGTCGTCCGCGCGCATTGCATAGCCGTCCATCGCCGCGCGGTCGAAGGCCGGCACGTCGATTGGCGCAACCACATCGGCCGCGAGCACGCGCCCGCCCAGCGCGTCCACCGCGACCGCCTCACCCGGCAACGCGCGGGCCAGCGCATCGATCCACGTCAGGGCGACGGCAACCTCGACCCGCTCGCGGAAGCCTCGCATGCGCACGTCGCGTCGATCCACGTCCTCCATGTCCCACCCGCTCCGATCTTTCGCCTCGCCACCGACCGATCGCGCATCGCGGCGCTCGGCCGCGCAAGGGAGCGGTCGATGGACTCTCGATGATGCCACGGCGGCTTCCGCCACCGCGCCATCGACGCGCGGTCAGGCGCGTGAACTCCGGCTCTCCAACCAATCGTTGCCGGCACCGTGCTAAAGAGTTCATCCGAGCGATGGATGTCACGCGCCTCGCCAACTCCAAGGTGCCGCGGACCTCGCACAACGCGCGTAGACCCCGTAACGCCGCGGGCTTGCACCAATGACGTTTCGGTCGTCTCGGCACTGCCGTTCGCTTTGTCGGGCAGCAGCACCATCGCTTCTTCGCGAATGCCGGGCACGGTCATGGGCCCGGGCTGCGCAGTCGGTGCTGCCCGCCACCCCGCTCGCACGTGCGGCCGGCGTGCACCGCATGGCGAGCATTCGATCTTCGGTGGCCGTGGGTATCTTGCGAGGCTGGACTGAACGGTCGCTTCGAGCCGTGCATAGGCTGGGCTGGGAAGATCGAAGCTCCCCGTGCTGAACGGACTGCGACAGCGCCCGACAGCGCAAGTGCGTCGTTCGCCATCGAACGCCGTGGCAAACCGAGAGTCGCGCCCCCGAAGCAAACCCAACCAGAAATCAAGGCAAAGAACCGTCTGTACGCGGGATCCTGGTCGGCGCCGATACAACAGATGCCGGCGCCGCGACGATCATTCTTCTAGGCCTGCGCTCGCGCGCAAGCTCAAGCCACCGACCCACAGCCTCCCCGAGCAGGATCAACGGCTGCCTATTTGGTGTTGCTCCCCGTAGAGATTGCCCGTTTCACCCGAACTGAATCGGCTCGTCTCTGTTGCTCTGATCCTCGCCTCGCGGCGGGCAGGCGTTACCTGCTACGGTGCTCTGCGGAGTCCCGACGTTGCCTCTCGTCCCGCAAGCGGGACCAGCGATCGTCCGACGGTCTTTGCTCGCCGGATTGTAGGCGCCGCGGGCCGCGACAGAGGTGCGTCAGCGCAGCCCGACCGCCTGCGGATGCATAGCCGCGACAGCGCCGCCGCCGGAGAGCGCACGACGGCAACAGGCGTTTGCCGCGACGGTGATGCGCGCCAGAGTCGAACGCGGCCGACCAAACTGCCCGCCGGCGCCACGCAGTCGCCAATGTTGATCAGTGGGTCGGGATAGAAGTGCAGTGCGCCTGACAGTTTAGGGTCACGGTGGCGATTCCGGCGGTTTCCCGCCGGGCCTCAGGCCGGCTCCCATGCTGTCCACGTTCCTGCAAGCCCCCCTACGATCCCGGACAGCGAGATTTC
>JADCGX010000051.1 GCA_020248785.1 Burkholderiales bacterium
ACAGCGCGGGGCCGTCCCAGAGATTGGCTTGCAGACCGAAGGCAGCGGGCGGCTTGCGAAGGTCAGCCTCGATGCGCCTCCAGCCGCGTTCGTCCAGCGAGCGCGGCCGGCCGGTGCGCTCACCTTCTCGCAGGCCCGCAAGCCCAGACTCTTCGAACCGGCGCACCCACCGCTGAACGGTGGTGGCGGCCTCACCGAGCAGCGCGCTGACCTCGTTGCAAGATCGACCGCTGCTGACCAACAGCAATCCGTGCAGCCGATGGTCGTAGCGAGCCTCCCCGCTGCGATTGATCTCTTCCCGAATCGCCAACTGCATCGCCCCAGAATCCGCGATCTCCAGCTTGCGCATGGCAGCTCCATGAAGTCGATGGCGAACTTCATGAGACTGCGTTACTTATGTCGCTGTGTTTAGACGCGGGAAACGCGATTGACTCGACTGCCCACAAAGCGGGCAGCTGACCGAATCGTCCGCTTTAGGTCAATAGGCAACAGCCTCTCTGGAGCGACTCCGCCGCCCAAGCCGTCCACCTTTCCCACGTCTCTCCGTCGACGCTCTACTTGCTCCGGATCGCCAGCGCCACCTGGCTGCGCAGCGCACGCAACAGGTTCAACTCCTCGCCGCTCAGACCCTTGAGGTCGACACATGGGCGGTCGGCGTAGAAGAAGCCGATGGCGCGCTCGTTCACCACCAGCGGCATCAGCACGAAGCTTCGCGCGGCAGGGAAGTCGCGGCCATACCACTCGGGCAGACTTGCCTCGACGCGCTCGGCCTGCGTGTCGGCGATGTGCAAATCCTTGCCTTGTGTGAGCGCGGCGGAAAACAGGTTCGGCGCGCCCTGCGTGGCAAACGAAAACTGTGCCTTGGGCGTGCCGAAGCCGGCGCGCGTCCGATACAGGCCGCTGATCTGCTCGCGCAGCACAAGTGCCGTGCGCGCGTAGCCCAAGCCGCTGAACATCGCTTCGAGCACCACGCGCACGACGGTGTTCAGGTCCGAGCCACCAGCGCGCGCAAGACATTCGGTCGCCTCGGCCAGACCGGCCAGCAGCACGTCGCGCGCATTGCTGGGCCGGCCGACGGCGTCGCGCTGCGTACTCACCTCGACAGGTGCCGCATCAAGTTCCGCATCCTGCGGCAGCGCCGCCAGCAGCTGGTCCACCGGCGTTCCCTTGGGCATCAATCCAAAGGCCGCCTCGAACTCGCGCGCGCGGTCCGCGGCGCGCTTGAGCAGAGTGACCAGCTGGTCGCGGTCCAGCGCAAAGGCGAGCGCAAAGCGGTCGAGGACTCCGTCAAGGCCTGGCGCGACGCGCTCGAACTGCGATCCGGCAACACCGGCGACCACCGACGCCAGCGCGTCGGCAAAGTGCGCAGCCAGTTTCACACGGTCGGCGACCCCTTGCGGCGGGTCGATCCGATGCGGCAGCGCCTGCACGTGCGCGATCAGTCGATCGGGCAAGTGCCACTCGCGAAGCATCGCCTCGGTGACTTCGTCGAGGCTGCGGCCGAGCACGCGGCGGGCAGCCGCGCTTTCGGTCAGGCGCTCCTGCTGCATGCATGCACGTACTTCGTTGTACTGCTCTGGTGCAAACACGGCCGCCAGCAGCCGGCCGACGTTGCGGAACATGGCGGCGATGCTGGCCTCCTCTCCCTCGGTCTTGGGCAGGAGCTCACGCGCCAGGCAGCCCGCCAGCAACGCCTTGTGAAACTCGCTGCGCAGCCGCTCCTTATGGGGACCGAGCAGACCCTCGAGCAGCACGAGCGACGTCGCCAGCGTGCGGACCTGATCGAAGCCGAGCAGCACGATGGCGCGCGTGACCGTGGTCACAACCTGTGGCCCGCTTCGGTAAGGAACCGTGTTGGCGACGCGGAGCAACCGCTGGGTGAGCGAGACGTCGGCGAGGATGACGTCAGCCAGCTCCTGAACGCCCTCGTTGTCGCGTTCAAGCAACCGGGTGAGCTTGCCCAGGGTATGGCCGAGCGAGGGCAGGCCGCCGTGCGCGCGCACCGCGGCCATCAGGTCATCGAGCACCATAGAACGATCGGCGTCGGGCATCCGTGCTTTCGGGACAAGACGGGCCAAGTTACCTGCGCGCCGAACCAACGGCCCGCTGAAGAGCGGGCGAATTACCGGGCAAACCTCCAGCCCACCGACAGCGTTCAGGAGGTGGACGTTGAATCGGCCTGGGCCGAGCGGCTGACGACAAACAGGCTTACCGGCTCGCGCCGCACCCGTTGCCACAGCGCGGCCAGCAGCGCACGCGTCTGCGTGAACACCACAGCGCGCGCGCGCAGCGCCATCCAAAGGGCCAGCGCAAAGCTCACGGCGAGGTTGATGGCGCCGATGAGCGCGACGCCGAGCCCCGCCCACGCCACCGTGACCCACGGCAGCGCGAAGTCGAACGCCACCAGCGCGTAGCCCAGGTTGGCCGCGGCGAAGGCAATGTGCCGAATGTCGATCGGCAGTCCGAGAATCACGCCGAGCGTGCCCGCCGTGCCCAGCATGCAGCCAAACAGGAAGTTCCCCATCAGTCCGCCCAGGTGCTCTTCGACGTAGGCTGCAACGCGCCGCGCCCGCGCCGGCCCGGCCACCACGCGCAGCCAGCGCAACCGCTGCAGCCGCGCACCGACCCGCGCATAGGTGGCCCAGTTGTCGAAGTAGCCCGTCAGCACGCCGGACAGAAACAGAAACACGCCAGCGATGGCCGCGTGCAGCGGCAGCCAGCTCAGGGGGTCGAGGTCGTCGAGCAGGTGCGAGGCCTTGCCGATGTCGATGATCGGCGCGCCGTGCAGTTGCGCCAGCAGCAGCGACACGCCAATGGCCGTGGGCAACGCGACCATCACGTTGCCCAGAATCGCGGCAAATTGCGTCCGCGCCACGGCAACAATGAGGTCGACCGCGGGAGTGAGATCGAGCACCCGCCCGGGCTTCAGTTCGCCCAGCCGGTTGGCGATGGTCTGCGCGGTCATCGCCGGCTGCTTGGTGGCGATGGTCAGGTGCAGCATGTACACCAGCACGAAGCCGAGCCCGTAGATGAGGCTGTACACGGTCGCCACACCGATCGGCGCCAGCGTGAGTTTGGAGGCAAAGATCTTCAGCAGCGCAAGCACGGCGATGATGGCGCCCGCACCCATCGCCGCGCGCCACATGCCGCGCAGCGCCGGCCAGGTGTCTGCCACGTAGTGCTCGCCGGTGCGCGCCGCGTTGTCGGTGACGCGCAGCGCCAGTAGCGCAGCGCCGCTGGACAGGTGCTCGCGCAGGCCGTTGCGGCGGTTCTCGGCCGGCAGCGCTGTGCTCATCAATGTGGTCCAGGCCAGCAGCGCCGCCGATCGCGCCTCTGGCTTCAGATCCGCGCCCAGCAGCTGCGCCAGGATGACGATGCGCTCAAGGCTCTGCTCGCCCCGCCGGATCAGGTAGGTGAGGTGCAGGCTCGTGCCCTGCCGCATCGACGCGCGGCGCGCGCGCCGCAGGAGCTGCTGGCACTGGTCCACCAGGACCAGAAGATGACGCTCATCCTGCACCGGCCGCGTGCGGTCGCCCCACCAATCGCGCAGGCCATCGGCAAAGCGCTGCGCCTCGCCGGCCACCGATCGGAAGACGGGCGCACTGTCGGCGAAGGCCTCGCCCAGCCGCAGAAACTCGCGCTCGGCGTTGACGCCGCCGATCCGATACGCCACGACCAACAACGCCTCGAGCATCTGCTCGCGCACCCGGCCGGCGCCTTGGTTGACCAGCAGTTCTTCGGACAGTGCGGCCCACAGGCGCGTGGATAGTTCGCGCGGCAACGCCTGCACCCACACCCAGTCGTCACGCCGCTTGAACACCCGTCCCAGCGCATCGCGCAGGTCGTCGTCGGCGGGCAGTTCCGGCAGCAGGCGGTGCGCCGCGATGCGACCAAGCTCGGAGAAAAAGCCCGTCGGCGGCAGGATGCCGCTTTCGGCAAAAAAGCCGACCAGCCGGCGCTTGCCGAAGAGCCCACCCAGATGGCGACGGACGAGGTCTGCCGCCGCGCGGTCGCGCTCGAGCCGCTCGACCAGCACACGCAGGCGCTCGGCCGTGTCGCCCGATGCATCGGCCCGCGCAGGCCGCAGATAGGCCACCAGAGCAGCCAGCGAGCGCACCGGGTCGGCGTCGGCACCAACCCCCTGAGCCAGGGCCACGTCGAGGAGCGGGTCGTTCATGCCGGGCTTGGCCGCTCAGGTCTTGGGCAGCGTGACGCCGGTCTGGCCCTGGTACTTGCCGCCCTTGTCTTTATACGAGGTCTCGCACACCTCGTCAGACTCCAGGAACAGCACCTGCGCACAGCCCTCGCCAGCGTAGATCTTGGCCGGCAGCGGCGTGGTGTTGGAGAACTCCAGCGTCACGTGCCCCTCCCACTCGGGCTCCAGCGGCGTGACGTTGACGATGATTCCGCAGCGCGCGTAGGTGCTCTTGCCCAGACAGATGGTCAGCACGTTGCGCGGGATCCGAAAGTACTCGACCGTACGCGCCAGCGCGAACGAGTTGGGCGGAATGATGCACACGTCGCCCACGAAGTCGACGAACGAGTTCGGATCGAAGGCCTTGGGGTCGACGATGGTCGAATTGATGTTGGTGAAGATCTTGAATTCGCGCGCGCAGCGGATGTCGTAGCCGTAGCTGGAGGTGCCGTAGCTCACGATCTTCTTGCCATCGACCGCCCGCACCTGCTGGGCCTCGAACGGCTCGATCATGCCGGTGACGGCCATGCGGCGGATCCACTTGTCGCTTTTGATACTCATTTTTTTCGCCAGTGTGGGATCGTCGAATTCTACGAGGCGCCCTATAGTTGCCCAATGGACCCTCGCTGGCAACCCGCCCGCCCCGGCGACACCGTCGAAGACGTCGACACGCCGGCACTGCTGCTCGATCTTGATCGCTTCGAGCGCAACCTCGCACGCGTGATGAACGCGGCGGGCAGCCGGGTATGCGTGCGTCCGCATGCCAAGAGCCATAAGTGCGTGGAGATCGCGCGGCGGCAAGTGGCCGCCGGTTGCGTTGGCGTGTGCGTGCAGAAAACCAGTGAGGCCGAGCCGTTTCTCGCCGGTGGCATCAACGACGTGCTGATCACCAACGAGGTCGTGGGCATTCGCAAGCTGCGCGCGCTGGCCGACCTCGCACGGCGCCACCCGCAGGCGCGTCTTGGCGTGTGCGTGGACGACGTCGAGGTCGTGCGCGAGCTCGGCCGCGTGTGCGACGCGCTCGACGCGCGGCTGGACATCTACATCGAGCTTGACGTCGGGCAGGCGCGCTGCGGCGTGGCGACGCCGGAGGAGGCGGTGCCCCTGGCACGCGCGATCGTGGCGCAGGGGCGCCTGACCTTCAAGGGGCTGCAGGCGTATCACGGCTCGGCACAGCACCGGCGCGGCGTGCCGGAACGCAAGGCCGCCGTCGCGCTGGCAGCCGACAAGGCGGCGGCAGCACGCGCGGCCTTGCGCGCGGCGCAGCTGCCATGCGAGATCGTGACCGGCGGCGGCACCGGCACCTTCATGTATGAGGCGGGCAGCGGCGTGTACCAGGAGGTGCAGCCGGGTTCGTTCGCGCTCATGGACGTGGACTACGCGCGCAACGAGCAGGACCCGGCGGTGCCGCGTTTCGAGCATGCGCTCACTGTGCTGGCGAGCGTCATGAGCCTGCGCAGCAACGAAGGCCATGCGCGCGCCACGCTCGATGCCGGACTAAAGGCGTTCTCCACCGACAGCGGCAATCCGGTGCCGGCGTTCGCGGGCTGGCAGGTCCGCTCGGTCTCGGACGAGCACACGGTCCTGCACCGCGCGAGTGACGGCGCGCCGATCGCGCTGGGGGACAAGGCGCTGCTGATCCCTTCGCACTGCGATCCGACGGTCAATTTGCATGACTGGATCGTTGCCGTGCGCAGCGGCAAGGTCGAAGCGGTTTGGCCGGTGGACGCGCGCGGCGCGCTCTTCTGAGCCGGCGGTGGCGACGCCGTCGCTGATCGCGTTGCCGAGTTCAAGCCACAAGAACCTCGTCTTGCGCCTGACTTACCCGGCTACTCGGAGCTCAACCTCGCACGCTCGCTGGCTACCGTCTGGTATTGCGACGGATCGACTGCCTTGCCCCCACCCCATGGACGGATCCAAGTACTCTCAGACGACCCGGGCCGACGACACCGCGCAGGGTGCGACGCGCATGGCGCTGTCGATCGACAAAGACGCCGTGGGACTGACCAAGCACGCCGCCGAGATCGGACACCTGGTCGAGTGGTGGCTGCAAGATGCGGACCCAATGGGCACGATGGCGGCCTTCCGCCTGGCCCGCGAGCTGGAGCGCTTTCGCCCGGCCGCGCGCCTGTCCGAAGGCTGCGTCTCCAAGCCGGTTCGGGCCACGCTTGACGCTCATGAGAAATAAAACCGGTTGAGGGGGTTTTTCATGCCGGCACGGGCGTCGGCGTGACTGCGAAGCCGAGCGCGGCGGCTCGTCGCTTGAGGGCTGCGATGCTGCGCTGGCGCTGCTGCTCTTCGTCGTGCTGCTGGCCCTGATCGACGCGGGCTTCACCGCGCGTGAGCATGAAGTACACCATCCGGGCCAGCTTGTGGGCGGTGGCGGTATTGGCCCTCGGCTTGTCCATCCGGCCCG
>JADCGX010000052.1 GCA_020248785.1 Burkholderiales bacterium
GTAGCCAAGCACAACGCCGATCCGAAGCCGTTCATCTGGACGGCCAGCGCCTCGGACATCCTGGCAAAAGTGACCAGGGCGAAGGCGGCGCTGGCGGCTGCTTCACGATAAGTACACAACAGGAGCGCGCACTACACTAGAACGCCGTGACGTAGCGCTCGAGTTCCCAGGCCCCGACGTGGCAGGCGTAGTCGGCGCACTCGGCGCGCTTGAGGCGCAGGAACTCCGCGGCGAGCGTGGGGCCCAGCGCTGCGCAGACGACGTCGTCCGCGGCCAGTGCGTCGAGTGCGGCGTCCAGCGTGCGGGGCAGCGCCGCCAGACCGCGCCGCGCGCGCTCGGCCGCCTCGAGCTCGAACAGGTCGTCCTCGGTGGCGGGGCCGGGGTCGAGGGCGCGGTCGATGCCGTCCAGGCCGGCGGCGACGAGCGCGGCGGCGGCCAGGTACGGGTTGGCCGACGCGTCGGGCAGCCGCCACTCGAAGCGGCCGGGCAGCGTGCGGACCAGCGCGGTGCGGTTGTTCGGTCCGTGGGCGATGGTGGCCGGCGCCCATGTGGTGCCGGTGATGGAGTTGCGTGCGGCGAGCCGCTTGTAGCTGTTGACGGTGGGTGCGGCCAGTGCGCAGAGCGCCGGTGCGTGAGCCAGCACGCCGGCGACGAAGCCCCGCGCGAGCGGCGCCAGGCCGTCCGCGCCGGCGCCGTCGAACAGGCAGCGCCCGCCCTCCCACAGCGACACGTGGAAGTGCATGCCGCTGCCGGGCTGCCCGGCGAAGGGCTTGGGCATCATCGAGAAGACCATGCCCTCGCGCTCGGCGAGCGCCTGCGCGGCGAGCTTGAACAGCATCAGCGCGTCGCAGCTCGCCAGCGCCTCGGCGTGGGCGAAGTTGACCTCGTACTGGCCGTGCGCGTCCTCGTGATCGAGCTGCAGCACGTCCAGGCCGCAGCCCGCCAGCGCGGCATGCAGCGCGTGGAGGAACGACGCGCGTCGCGGCAGCGACTGCAGGTCGTAGGACGGCTTGGCCAGGCGGTCGTGGTCGTCGGCGGGCAGCCAGCGGCCGTCGCTGGCGCGGCGCAGCAGGAAGAACTCGGGCTCGATGCCGAGCTGGACATGCCAGCCGCGGTCGGCCAGCCGGGCCCGAGCCCGGTGCAGCACCTGGCGCGGGCAGGCGTCGAACGGTTGGCCGGCGACGTGGCCGTCGCCGACGATGCGCGCCACGCCGGGCCACCACGGCAGGGCCTGGGCCGTCGACGCGTCGCCGCGGGCGTAGTACTCGCTGCGCGGCCCGGTGCGGGGCAGTGCCGTGCCCCAGATCGACGGCCCGGCGAAGCCGGCGCCCTCCTGCAGCACCTGACCGAGGTGGGCCAGCGGCACCAGCTTGCCCTTGGCGCTGCCGTGCACGTCGGCGAACTGCACCAGCAGCGTGTGCACGCCGGCCGCCTCGAGCCGCGCGCGCAACTCCGCGGGCGCCGCCGCGCCGGCGCTCAGGCCGGGTCGATCCGAAGCCACGTCGTCTTCAGTTCGGTGACCTTGTCGAACGCGTGCAGGCTCTTGTCGCGCCCGTTGCCGCTCTGCTTGAACCCGCCGAAGGGCACGGTGATGTCGTCCTCGTCGTACTGGTTGACGTGCACCGTGCCGGCGCGCAGCGCCCGGGCCACGCGGTGGGCGCGGCCCAGCCGGTCGCTCCAGACGGCGGCCTGCAGGCCGTAGCTGCTGGCGTTGGCGATCTGGATCGCCTCCTGCTCGCTGCGGAACCGGATCACGGAGAGCACCGGGCCGAAGATCTCCTCGCGGGCGATCGTCATGCCGTTGGCCACGCCGTCGAAGATGGTGGGCTCGACGTAGCAGCCGCCCGTGGACTCGAGCGCGCGGCGGCCGCCGGCGATGCAGCGGGCGCCCTCGTCGCGCCCGGCCTCGATGTAGCCGAGCACGGTGCGCAGCTGGGTGTCGTCGACGAGGGCACCCATCACGGTGGCGGGCGCCAGCGGGTCGGCCGGGGCGTACTGCGGCGCCTCGGCGGCCAGCAGCTCGACGAAGCGGTCGGCGATGCTGTCGTGGATCAGTGCGCGCGAGGGCGCGTTGCAGCTCTCGCCCTGGTTGAAGAAGATGCTGCCGGCCAGCGTGCGCGCGGCACGGCCGAGATCGGCGAAGTCGTCGAACACGATGAAGGCCGACTTGCCGCCAAGCTCGTTGTGCACGCGCTTGAGGTTGCTGCGGCCAGCATACTCGAGCATGCGGCGGCCGGTGCGGGTGCTGCCGGTGAAGCCGATGGCGTCGACGTCCATGTGCAGCGCGAGCGCCTCGCCTGCCTCGTGGCCGTAGCCCGGCACGACGTTGAGCACGCCCGGCGGAATGCCCGCCTCGAGGGCCAGCTCGGCCAGGCGAAGCGCCGAGAAGGGGCTCTTCTCGCTCGGCTTGAGCACCACCGAGTTGCCCGCGGCCAGTGCCGGCCCGAGCTTCCAGGCGGCCATGACCAAAGGGTAGTTCCAGGGCACGATCGCGCCCATCACGCCCACCGGCTCGCGCGTGATCAGGGCCAGTGCGGTGTCCGGTGTCGGCGCGATCTCGTCGTAGACCTTGTCGACCGCCTCACCGTACCAGGCCAGGCAGCGGGCCGTGGCGGGCACGTCGACCCCGAGCGCATACTGGATCGGCTTGCCCATGTCGAGCGTGTCGATCAGCGCGAGTTCCTCGCGGGCGGCAAGCACGAGTTCGGCCCAGCGCACGAGGATGCGCTTGCGCGCTGCCGGCGGCTTGCCCGCCCAGCGCCGGTCTTCGAAGGCGCTGCGCGCGCTGCGCACGGCAGCCTCGATGTCGGCGGCGCCGCCGCGAGCCACGTCGCCGAGCAGCCGGCCGTCCACCGGCGAGTGCTTGGCGAACACCACGCCGCCCGCGGCCGCACGCCGCTCGCCCTCGATCAGGCAGCGCCCGTCGGGCCGCAGCGCGGTGGCCCGCTCATGCCACGCCGGGGCGGCACCCATCGTCAGAACTGGAGCACGACCGAGGTGCCGAACAGGTGGTTGTTCTTGCGGTAGCCCTTGAAGTCGGCACCCTTGTAGTAGCCGAACACGGGCTGGCTGGCGCCGTCGAGCCGGTACTCGACCTTGAAGATGACGTTCTCGTCGTACAGGTAGTTCGCGCCGAGCGACAGCGCCCAGCGGTTGCTGCCCTTGTCCTCGCCCTTGGCGAACGAGCCGTCGGGAAGCGTGCCGCGGCCGATGCCGTTGACGGGGTCGTCGAAGCTGTAGCCGAACAGGCCGCCGCCGTTCTTGGTGTTGCGCACGATGTCGGCGCGCGCCACGTACTCCAGCCGCGGCGTGGCCTTGTAGGCCACGGTGCCCGACAGGCCCAGCCACTCGGCATCACGCAGCTTGCCGTCGCTGGTGAAGATCGCGGCCTTCTTCTGCCGGCCCCAGCTGACCTGGCCGTACATGGAGAGGTCGCCGCGCACGAAGTAGGCGTCGAACTCCAGCAGGTGGGCCATCGTCGGGCGGCCAGCCTCGGGGAACCCGAGCTCCTCGAAGACCGGGTCGCCGGTCAGCGGGTCGACAGTGCCGGTGTCGCGCATCCACGTCCCGTCGGCGGCGAAGTTGGCGACCTTGCCATGCAGGCCGGTGAAACCGAAGCCGCTGAACTCGCCCTTGCTGTAATCGACGCGGTAGATCAGTGCTGGCGTCTTGCTGCCGTTGGGCGTGCGGGCGGTGTTGACGTTGGCCAGGCCGATGCGGCTCCACCACTTGCCGCGCGTGATGTCGAGCACCGCGCCGGTGTAGGCCGTGGGCGCCATCGTATCGAACAGCAGGTTGTGCGTGATCAGCTTGTTGCCGGCCGGCAGGGTGATCTCATAGCCGGTCCAGTCGGGGATCTGTCCGACCCACAGGCGGGTCTGCAGGTCGGTGAGCGGCACGCTGACGGAGGCCTCGTGCACGATCGAGCCACCATTGAACAGCGCGCCGGTGCCGCGCTCCGGCGCCAGCGTCAGCTTGAACTTCGTGCCGCCGTCGGTCTCCTTCTCGAAGTCGAGCACGGCCATGCCGAAGTAGCTGTTGTCGTAGGTGTAGCGCGCTCCGCCGTTGTTCAGCAGCACGAAGCTGGCGTTGTCGAGGTTGCGGTTCCAGATGAAGGTGGGGTCGATCTGGCCACTGATCTTCAGGCCCTTGAAGCCCTGGTCGATGAAGTTGTCCTGCAGCGCCTCGGTCTTGACAGCGATGCGGTTCATCTCGCGCGCCTGCTCCGGCGTCATGCCCCACTGGCCCGGCGCCGGCGCGGCCTTCTCGCGCTCCTCGAGCTTCTTCTCGAGCTGGCCGACGCGCTCGCGCAGCGCACGCAACTCGTTGAGCAGTTCCTGGTTGGTCTGGGCCGTGGCGGGCAGGGCGCTGGCTCCGGCGAGCACGGCCAGGGCGAGGGCGATCGGGGTCGGGGTGCGTTGGGTCATGGGACTCCTCCTGGGACGTATGTCTCGGCGTGCGCGCAGGTGCATCAGGTGTGGGCAGCCTCGGCCATCTCGCGCTGGCGCCGCCTCTCCGAGTGGGCGATCAGCCAGCTGGCGGCGACGACGCCAATGGCGACGATCACGATGATCACGGTGGCGATCGCGTTGACGCTGGGGTTCAGGCCGAGCCGCGCCCGGGAGAAGATCACCAGCGGCATCGTGGTCGAGCCCGGCCCGCTGAGGAAGGCCGAGATCACGACGTCGTCCAGCGAGATCGTGAACGTCAGCAGCCAGGCCGACACCAGGCTCTGCGCGATCATGGGCAGCGTCACCAGCCAGAACACCTGGTGCGGGCGGGCGCCGAGATCCATCGCGGCCTCCTCCAGCTGGGGCGGCATCGCCTGCAGCCGCGACTGGATCACCACCGTCGCGTAGGCCATGCCGAGCAGCAGGTGGCCGAGCCAGATCGTCGTCATGCCGCGCTCGGGGAAGCCGAGCGCACGCTGGATGCTGACCAGCATCAGCAGCAGCGACAGCCCGACCACCACCTCGGGCATCACCAGCGGCGCGTTGACCATGCCGGAGAACAGCGTGCGGCCGCGGAAGCGGCGGTACTTGACCAGCGCGAACGCCGACAGCGTGCCGAGCACCACCGATCCGCAGGCCGTGAGGAAAGCGATCTTCAGGCTCAGCCACAGGCCGGCGAGCATCTCGCGGTCGCTGGCCAGCGCCACGTACCACTTCAGCGTGAAGCCGCGCCAGACGTTGGGGATCGGCGAGTCGTTGAAGGAATAGATGACCAGCGCGACGATCGGCAGGTAGAGGAACAGGTAGCCCGCCGATAGCCAGCCGCGGCCGAACCAGCGGTTGAAGGCGGCGGAGGTGGCGAGCTTCACGGGGGGTGTCCGCGGCGCGTCAGCGCGCGCGCTCCTGCGATTCGGCCTGGTACTTCGAGAAGATCGCCAGGGGCACGATGATCAGCAGCACCATGACCACCGCGACGCTGGAGGCCATGGGCCAGTCGTTGTTGCTGAAGAACTCGTCCCAGATCACGCGCCCGATCATCAGCGTCTCGGGCCCGCCTAGCAGCTCGGGGATCACGAACTCGCCGACGCAGGGGATGAAGACCAGCATCGACCCGGCGATGATGCCGGCCTTGGACAGCGGCACGGTGACCGTCCAGAACGCGACCCAGGGTGTCGCCCCCAGGTCGGCGGCCGCCTCCAGCAGCCGCAGGTCCATCTTCGCCAGGTTCGCGTACAGCGGCAGGATCATGAACGGCAGGTAGGTGTAGGTCATGCCGAGCACCAGCGAGAACGGCGTGTGCATCAGCTGCTCGGGAGAGGACAGCAGCCCGAGTGCATACAGGACCTGGTTCAGGCCCAGCCAGGACACCAGCTGCTCGACCCAGCCGCCCTCGCTCAGCAGGCCGCGCCAGGCGTACACGCGCAGCAGGAACGAGGTCCAGAACGGCAGCATCACCAGCATCAGCAGCGCCGGCTGCAGCTCGCGCCGGGCGCGCGCCATGAAGTAGGCGAACGGGTAGCCGATCGCCAGGCACAGCACCGTCGTCGCAGCGGCGTACTTCACGCTCGACAGGTAGGTGTTGAAGTAGAGCGGGTCCTCGGCGATGAAGAAGTAGTTGCCGAACTTGATCGACAGCTGCAGCACGCCTTCGGAGTAGGTGACGATGTCCTTGAAGGTCACCGTCTCCATCTCGGACACGCTTATCTTGCCGACGATGAAGAAGGGCAGCAGGAAGAAGACCAGCAGGAACCCCATCGGCAGCGCGATGACCGCCGTGCGTCCGCTGAACCATCGCCTGAGGTGCTTCATCCGCGCCCGCCTGCCGTCGTGCCCGCCACGCGCCTACTGGGTCAGCACGACGTGGGCCGAGCGCGACCAGTGCGCCCAGACCTCGTCGCCCCAGGTCAGCTCCTCGTCCCGGTGGCGCTGCGTGTTGGCCTGGCTGGCCTTCAGCAGGGCCCCGCTGGGCATGACGAGGTGGAAGACCGTGAAGCTGCCGAAGTAGGAGATCTCCTTGATCCGGGCGCGCACGGCGTTGAACTCGCTGCTCTCGGGCTGCTTGCGCGTGACATGGATCTTCTCCGGGCGGATCGCCACCGTGACGGACATGCCCTCGCTGCCGGTGATGCCGTGGCCGACGTAGTGCTTGACGTCGGCGCAGCCGATCACGCAGTGGTCGCTCTGGTCGACGTCCAGCGTGCCGTCCATCAGGTTGACGTTGCCGATGAAGTCGGCCACGAACCGGGTGTTCGGGGTCTCGTACAGCTCGGTCGGGGCGCCGATCTGCAGGAACCGGCCCTCGCTCATCACGGCGATGCGCGAGGCCATCGTCATCGCCTCTTCCTGGTCGTGGGTGACCATCACGCAGGTGACGCCGACCTGCTCGACGATGTTGACCAGCTCGATCTGGGTCTGCTCGCGCAGCTTCTTGTCCAGCGCGCCCAGCGGCTCGTCCAGCAGCAGAAGCTGCGGCTGCTTGGCCAGGCTGCGTGCCAGCGCCACCCGCTGCTGCTGCCCGCCCGAGAGCTGGTGCGGCTTGCGCTGGGCGAACTTGGACAGCTGCACGAGCTTGAGCATCTGATCGACGCGCTCGGCGATCCGGTCCTTGGGCTGGCCCTCGCGTTTCAGGCCGAAGGCGATGTTCTCCCACACGGTCAGGTGCGGGAAGAGCGCGTAGCTCTGGAACATCATGTTGATCGGCCGCTCGTAGGGCGGGAACTCGGCGACGTCCTTGCCGTCGAGCAGGATCTGGCCGGCGGTGGGTGCCTCGAAGCCGGCCAGCATCCGCAGCAGTGTGCTCTTGCCGCAGCCGCTGGGCCCGAGCAGCGCGAAGATCTCGCCCTTGGCGATGTCCACCGACGCGTGGTTGACGGCACGGAAGCCGCCGAAGTCCTTGACGACGTCGCGGATCTGGAGGAACGCGGGTGCGGCTGCTGCGGGCATGGGCCTGGCTTCCGGTGTTTCCGCCGCGGGGCTCAGAGGCCGGTCTTGAACGAAGTGTAGGTGCGCGTCATCAGGCGGCGCAGGTCGTTGTTGATGGCGTCTGGGGCGACCATCCGCGCCAGGTCGGCCGGTGCGAGGAAGACCGTCGGGTTGCTCGCCACCTCGGGCTTGATGTGCTTGCGCGATTCGGTGTTGGGATTGGCGTAGAAGACCTTGTTGGTCAGGCCCGCGTGCACCTCGGGGCGCATGATGTAGTTGATGAACTTGTGCGCGTTGCCGGGGCGGGGGGCATCGGCCGGGATCACCATGACGTCGAAGAACAGCAGGCCGCCGGTGCGCGGGATCAGGGCCTGGATGTTCTGCCCCGTCTTGCCGTCGATCGCGCGCTGGCGGGCGATGTTGATGTCGCCGCTCCAGCCCAGGGCCACGCAGATCGAGCCGCTGGCCATGTCGTTGATGTAGCCGCTGCTGGAGAACAGCGTGACGTGCGGCCGCACCGACCTGAGCAGCGCCGCGGCCTGCGCGTAGTCGCCGGTGTTCTTGCTGAACGACGGCTTGCCCAGGTAGTGCAGCGCGGCCGGCACCACCTCGGTGGCGCTGTCGAGGAAGCTGACGCCGCAGCTCTTCAGGCGGCTGATGTACTCGGGCTTGAAGACCAGGTCCCAGGCGTTGTCCGGCATCGGCAGGTTGCCCAGCGCCGCACGGACCTTGTCGACGTTGATGCCCACCGTCGTGAAGCCCCACAGCCAGTTGACCATGTAGTCGTTGCCGGGGTCCATCTTGGCCAGCTGCGCCTGCACCGCGGGATCCATGAAGCGCAGGTTGGGCAGCTGGCTCTTGTCGAGCTTGCGCAGCAGCCCGCCGTCGATCTGCAGCTTGGCCCAGTTGGACGAGGGGATGACGATGTCGTAGCCGGTCTTGCCCGCGACCAGCTTGGCGTGGACGATCTCGTTGTTGTCGAAGTTGTCGTAGCGGACCTTGATGCCGGTCTCGCGCTCGAAGTTACGGATCGTGTCCTCGGCAATGTAGTCCGACCAGTTGTAGACGTTGAGGACCTTCTCCTCCTCCTGGGCCGCGGCACCGAAGGCGGCCAGGGAGACGACGAGCGCGGACAGCAGCGGCTTGAGGGTCATGCGGGTTCTCCGGGCATCACGGGGAAGGGGCGGGGAGGTCCGAGGGTCGATGAACACGGGCACCGTCCCGCGGCGCCAGCGCGCGGAGAAGTCTACGCGGCAGCCGGCCCGCGGACCAGTCGGGCCCGCTCCGGGTGTTGCATCCGGAATACCCACGACGGGACCGGCGAGGTGGCCGCGCATCGACGGGGCGGCCGCGGCGCCGCGTTGGTGCATCGAAGGTGCGTCCCCGGTGCATCTGCGGTGCGTATGCGGTGCACCTGCGGTGCATCGGGTAGGTCTCGCCCCAGGTTCGGCGCCCCGGCGGTGCCGCGCCCGCGGACTGCCGGGGGGCGCCCCGCAGCGCGCCGGGGTCGCGTCGGGTGGACGGCCCGTGGCTCAGCCGAGCTGCCCGGCAGCGCGGGCGTCGGCCAGCGTCAGGTCGAGGCAGCGCCGGATCAGAGCAACCATCTCGTCGATCTGAGTCCGCGTGATGACCAACGGAGGCGCGATGATCATCCGGTCGCCCACCGCGCGCATGATCAGGCCCTCGCGGAAGCAGTGGCCGCGGCAGACCATGCCCGCCTCCCAGGCCGGGTCGAACGCGGCGCCGGTGGCCTTGTCGCGGACCAGCAGCAGTGCCCCCATCAGCCCGCAGGTCTCGGCCTCGCCCACCAGCGGGTGCCCTGCCAGATCGGCGTAGGCCTGCGCCAGGTATGGCCCGACGTCGTTGGCCACGTGCTCGACCAGGCCCAGGTCACGGATCAGGCGCACGTTGGCCAGCCCGACCGCGCAGGCCACGGGGTGGCCGCTGTAGGTGTAGCCGTGCGCGAACTCGCCGCCGCGCTCGATCAGCACGCGCGCGACCCGCTCCCCGACCATCACGCCGCCCAGCGGCACGTAGCCGCTGGTCACGCCCTTGGCGAAGGTCATCAGGTCGGGCCGGGTGCCCATCGTCTCGCAGCCGAACCAGCGGCCGGTGCGCCCGAAGCCGCAGATCACCTCGTCGCTGACCAGCAGCACGCCGTAGCGGTCGCAGACGCGCTGCACCTCGGGCCAGTAGGTGGCCGGCGGGACGATCACGCCGCCGGCGCCCTGCACCGGCTCGCCGATGAAGGCGGCCACCTTCTCAGGCCCGAGGCGCAGGATCTCCTGCTCGAGCCAGCGGGCGGCCACCAGCCCGAACTCGTCGCGGCTCCAGCCGTGGGGCCGGCCGTGGGCCCACCAGTACGGCTGCTCGATGTGCACGATGCCCGGGATCGGCAGCCCGCCCTGCGCGTGCATGCCGCTCATGCCGCCCAGCGATGCGCCGGCCATCGTGCTGCCGTGGTAGGCGTTGCGGCGGCTGATGATGACGTCACGCCCGGGCTCGCCGAGCAGGTCCCAGTAGCGGCGCACCATCCGCACCACGGTGTCGTTGCCCTCCGAGCCCGAGCCGGTGAAGAACACGTGCTCGAACTGCGGCGGCGTGACCTCCGCGAGCAGCTCGGCCAGCTCGATCGCGGGCGGCGTGGCCGTCTGGAAGAAGGCGTTGTAGAAGGGCAGCTCGGAGAGCTGGCGCGTGGCCGCGTCCACGAGCGCGCGCTGACCGTAGCCGACGTTGACGCACCACAGCCCGCTCATGGCGTCGAGGATGCGGTGGCCGTCGCTGTCCCAGAGGTGGATGCCGTCGGCGCGCGTGATCACGCGGGCGCCCTTGCGGGCCAGGCTGCGGAAGTCGGTGAAGGGGTGCAGGAAGTGGCGCGCGTCGGCGTCCTGCCAGTCACGGGTGGTCCTCATCGCATCGGCTCCGTCAGACGTGAAGCAGGAGATGCTCGCGCTCCCAGGGCGAGATCACCTTCATGAACTCGGCGTACTCCACCTCCTTGATCTCGGAGTACACGGTCACGAAGCCGCGCCCGAGCACCTCGGCCAGGGCCTTGTCCTCGCGCAGCAGGTGCAGGGCCTCGCCGAGGCTGCGCGGCAGCTGGTACTCGCCGAGGTAGGCGTCGCCCTTGCACTCCGGGCTCGGCTCGATGCGCTCCTGGATGCCCAGCCAGCCGCAGGCCAGCGTGGCGGCCAGCGCCACGTAGGGGTTGGCGTCGGCACCGATCACGCGGTTCTCGATCCGTCGCGCCGCGGGCGGCGCCACCGGGCTGCGGATGCCCACCGTGCGGTTGTCGGTGCCCCACTGGATGTTGATCGGGGCGGCCGTGAACCGAGCCAGGCGCCGGTAGCTGTTGACGTACGGTGCGAACAGCGCCATCGCCGTCGGGATGTACTTCTGCAGCCCGCCGATGAACCAGAAGAACTCGCGGCTCGGGCTGCCGTCCTCGTTGCTGAAGATGTTGCGGCCGCTGGCCTTGTCGACGACGCTCTGGTGCACGTGCATCGCGCTGCCCGGCTCGCCCGCGATCGGCTTGGCCATGAAGGTGGCGAACATGTCGTGGCGCAGCGCCGCCTCGCGCACCGTGCGCTTGAACAGGAACACCTCGTCGGCCAGCCCCAGCGGATGGTCGTGGAAGAAGTTGATCTCCATCTGGCCTGCGCCGATCTCGTGGATCAGCGTGTCGACGTTGAGCTCCATCTTCTCGCAGTAGGCGTAGACGTCCTCGAACAGCGGGTCGAATTCGTTGACCGCGTCGATCGAGTAGGCCTGGCGCGACGTCTCGCTGCGGCCGCTGCGGCCGATCGGCGGCTTCAGCGGCACGTCGGGGTCGGTGTTGCGGGCCACCAGGTAGAACTCGAGCTCGGGCGCGACCACCGGCGCCCAGCCGCGGGCGTCGTACAGCTCGCACACGCGCCGCAGCACGCTGCGCGGCGCGTACGGCACCAGCCGGCCCTCGCGGTCGTAGCAGTCGTGGATGACCTGCGCGGTCGGGTCGGCCGCCCACGGGACGATGCGCACCGTGCTCGGATCGGGGCGCAGGTGCATGTCGTGGTCGGTCGGGCTGATGACGTCGTAGTACGGCCCTTCCTCGGGCAGCACGCCGGTCACGCCCATCGCGACGACGACCTCCGGCAGCCGCATGCCGCGGTCCTCCTTGAACTTCTCGCGCGGGAGGATCTTGCCGCGCGCCACGCCGGTCAGGTCGGGCACGAGGCACTCGATTTCGGTGACGCGGCGTTCGTTGAGCCAGTTCTCGAGTTCGCTGAAGGTGAAGTGGGCTTTGCTGTTCATCGTGGGGCCGTGTCGGAAGGGTGCGGGGTCTTGCTCTGCGGGCTGGAGTCCGCCCGTGTTGCCGGGCTGCTCGGCGGCTCGCCGGTGCCGGCCCGGCCGGTCTGCCCGGACGCCTGCCGGGCGGGCAGGCAGGGTGCGCGGGCAGGTGGCCGGGCCACCGGCGATCAGGCGGCTGCTGGCAAGGGGCCGCGCACGCGGTCCCGGTACTGCCGCACCGCGGCGCCGAAGGCCTCGAACAGGCGGCGCGACACGGGGTTGCGCTCGGCCAGCCACTCGGGGTGCCACTGCAGGCAGAGGTTGAACCCGGGCGCGTCGGGCAGGCTGAACGCCTCGACGAGGCCATCGGGCGCGGTGGCCTCGACGCGCAGGCCGTCGGCCAGCCGCTTGACCCCCTGGCCGTGGACGGAGTTGACGCTCAGGCGGCCGCTGCCGACGATCGCCTCGAGCCGGCCGCCGGGCTGCACGACGACTTCGTGCGAAGGCCCGTACTGCACGTCGATCGGCGCGCTGCGGTCGGCGCGGTGGTCGCGGTGGCCGGGCACGTCCTGCACCGCCTGGTGCAGCGAGCCGCCGAGCGCCACGTTGACCTCCTGCGTGCCCCGGCAGATGGCCAGCATCGGCAGCCCGCGCGCCAGCGCCACGCGGATCAGTGGCAGCACCCAGGCGTCGCGCTCGGAGTCCAGCGGCAGGTCGGGGTCCTGCACCGGCTCGTCGAAGTGCGAGGGGTGCACGTTGCTCGGCGAGCCCGTCAGCAGCACCCCGTGGCAAAGCGCGAGCGCTGTCTCGACCTCGCCAGGCACGAGCCGCGGCACCACCAGCGGCAGCGCGCCAGCGAGTCGCACCGCCTCGACGTACTTGCGGCCGGCGACGTGGAACGGGTGCCCGCCGAGCGTGGTGTTGCAGGCCGGGACGAGGACGACGGGCAGGTCGGCGCGCATGGGACTCACCCGAGCATATCCCGCAATCGGTACCACGCCATCCCGAGCACGAGCGCCGGCATGCGCAGCGCGGCACCGCCCGGGAAGTCGCGATGCCGCAGCCTGGCGAAGACGTCGAAGCGGCCGGCGTCGCCGGTCATCGCCTCGGCCGCCAGCCGGCCCGCCAGCCCGGTGAGCGCCAGCCCGTGGCCGGAAAAGCCCTGCAGGTAGTAGACGGCCGGGGTCCGGCCCGGCGGGGCCGGCAGGCGCCCGAAGTCGGGCGCGCGGTTCATCGTGATGTCGACGAAGCCGCCCCAGGCGAACTCGACCTCGGCCGCGGCCAGTTGCGGGAACGTGCGCACCATCCGCGCCCGCAGCCCGGCGGCCATCGCGCGCGGCGTCGCGGTGCTGTAGCTGACGCGCCCTCCGTAGAGCATGCGGCGGTCGGGGGTGGGGCGGAAGTAGTCGAGCACGAAGTTGGTGTCGCAGACGGCGCGGCCGCCGGGCACCAGCGCAGCGTGGGTGGCGGCGTCCAGCGGCCGGGTGCAGACCAGGTAGGTGCCCACCGGCATCACCCGCGGCGCCAGCGCCGGCACCAGGGGCGCGCGCCCGGCGTGCAGGTACACGTTGCCGGCCAGCAGCGCCTGGCGGGCGTGGACCGTGGCCGTGCCGGCGTGAAGGGTCACGCCTTCACCCTGGTGCAGGGCGTCGACCGGCGTGCGCTCGTGGATGCGCACGCCGGCCGCCGCCGCGGCCTGCGCCAGGCCGAGCGCGTACTTCAGCGGGTGCAAGTGCCCGGAGCGCGGGTCGTGCACCCCGCTGTGGAAGCGGGGGCTGGCGATCCAGCGGCCGACCTCGGCCGGCGCGATGCGCTCCAGCGGATAGCCGTAGAGGCGCTCGGTGCGGTCGGCCCAGGCCGCCAGCCGGGCCCCCTTGCCGGCCCCGACGGCGAGGCCAAGGTAGCCGTCGCGCCAGTCGCAGGCGATGCCGTGCTCGGCGATGCGCTCGCGCAGCAGGTCCAGCGCCTCGATCGTCATGTCCCACACCTGCCGCGCGGCGCCGTGTCCGAGCTGCCGCTCGATCACCTCCTGGTCGCAGGCCAGGCCGTGGATCGCCTGGCCGCCGTTGCGCCCGCTCGCCCCGAAGCCGACCTCGCGGCCCTCGAGCAGCACGACGTCCAGCCCGCGCCGTCGCAGGTCCAGCGCGGCCGACAGCCCCGCGAGCCCGCCGCCGACCACGGCCACGTCGCAGCTGGCCGAGCCCTCGAGCGCGGGCCAGGAGCGGTCGCGCCGCGCCGTCGCGGCGTAGTACGAGTCGCGCGCGAGGCCGAGGTCGGTGTCCAGCGGGAACATGTCGGGACGCGCGCAGGCGACCGGGGTGGGAAAGCGCGCTGCCGGGGCGGCGGACGCCTCGCGGGCGCGGACCTCCCGCTCGAAGCCGCTGCCCGCGGGCAGCGGACCGGGGCGTCCCCGCGCGTGCCGGCCGCAGGAGGCCGGCATCGTCGGGCCGATCTGCAGGCTGCGGGCGCGCTCCTCCGTTCAGGCGGCGCGGCGGATGGCCGCGCGCACGGTGTCGACCAGCTGATCCACGTGATGGCGCTCGATGATCAGCGGCGGCGACAGCGCGATCGTGTCGCCAGTGGTGCGGATCATCGTGCCGTGCTGCCAGCAGTCCAGGAAGACGCCGAAGGCGCGCCTTGCCGGCTCACCGGGCAGCGGCGCCAGCTCGATGCCGGCCACGAGCCCGAAGTTGCGCACGTCGATCACGTTCGGCTCGCCCTTCAGCGAGTGCACCGCATCGGCGAAGTAGCCCTCCATCGAGCGCGCCCGGGTGAGCAGGCCGTCCTCGGCGTAGGTGGCCAAGGTCGCCAGGCCCGCCGCGCAGGCGAGCGGATGTGCCGAATAGGTGTAGCCGTGGAAGAACTCGATCAGGTGCTCGGGCCCGTTCATGAACGCGTCGTGGATGTGCTGACGCGCGATCACGGCGCCCATCGGCACCGCGCCGTTGGTCAGGCCCTTGGCGCAGGTGATCATGTCCGGGGTCACGCCGAAGGTCTGGGCGCCGAACGGGTTGCCGGTGCGGCCGAAGCCGGTGATGACCTCGTCGAAGATCAGCAGGATGCCGTGCTTGTCGCAGATCTCGCGCAGGCGCTGCAGGTAGCCCTGGGGCGGCACCAGCACGCCGGTCGATCCGGCCACCGGCTCGACGATCACGGCCGCGATCGTGCTGGCGTCGTGCAGCGCCACCAGCCGCTCCAGGTCGTCGGCCAGTTCGGCTCCGTGGGCCGGCTGCCCGCGGCTGAACGCGTTGCGCGCCGGGTCGTGGGTGTGACGGATGTGATCGACGCCACCGAGCAGGGTGCCGAAGTGCTTGCGGTTGGCGACCATGCCGCCCACGGAGATGCCGCCGAAGTTGACGCCGTGGTAGCCGCGCTCGCGTCCGATCAGTCTCGTGCGCGACGCATCCCCGCGCACGCGGTGGTAGGCGATCGCCATCTTGAGCGCGGTCTCCACCGCCTCGGAGCCCGAGTTGACGAAGAAGACCTTGTTCATGCCCGCCGGCGCCAGCGCGGCCACGCGCTCGGCCAGCTCGAACGCCTTCGGGTGGCCCATCTGGAAGGGCGGCGCGAAGTCCATCTCCGCAGCCTGCTCCTGGATCGCCCGGGTGATGCGCGTCCTGGCGTGGCCGGCATTGACGCACCACAGCCCGGCGACGCCGTCGAGCACCTGACGGCCACTGGTGTCCCAGTAGTGCATGCCCTCGGCACGCTGCAGCAGCCGGGGCGCCTTCTTGAATGCGCGGTTCGCGGTGAACGGCATCCAGTAGGCGTCCATCCCGAGGCTGCCGGTGGCTTCGGCGGCCTGCATCAGGGCGGGGTCGATGGCCTTGTTCATGGCGTCTCCTGGTGGGGTGCGGCGCGCAGCACGACGCTCGACGCCACAGCTTCGCAGTCTAGGCGCGACAGGGCGCAATGGGCTTGCCAAGCGAGTGCGGGTTCGCCCTTGGTCGAGCAATTGGATGCGAGAATCGACGAATCGCCCGCAACTTCATGCTGCGAGCGCGTTCAACCATGCAACTGGATGCGATAGACAAGGCCATCCTGGGGATCCTGCAGGCCGAGGGCCGCATCTCGAACCAGGACCTCGCCGCCCGCGTTCACCTGTCTCCCTCGGCATGCCTGCGGCGCACGAAGGCACTGGAGGAGGCGGGCGTGATCGCGGCCTACGTCGCGCTGCTCAGCCCGCGGGCGATTGGTCGGCCAGGCACCAGCTTCACGATCATCAACCTAGAGAGCACGCAGACGGCGCGGCTCGATGCCTTCGAGGCCGCGGTGCGGGCCGAGCCGGCGATCCTGGACTGCTTCTACGTGGCGGGTACCAACGACTACCTCGTGCGCTTCCTCTATCGCGATGCCGAGGACCTGGAGCGCTTCCACGCCGAGGTGCTGCCGCGGCTGCCCGGCGTCGTGCGCAGCAACTCGATGCTGGTGCTGCGCACCGTCAAGAAGACGACGGCGATCCCGCTCTGAGCACGAGGCCCGCTGCCAGGCGGCGGGCTTGCCGCGTGCAGGGCGCCAGATCCAGCGAGTCGTCCTCGAGCAAGCCGCGGTCCTGCTGCATCCGCTGGATGTTCCGGACGAGCCCGGCGTCGCCGCTCGCCAGCTGTCCGGGGGGCGGCGCGCCAGACCTGCGGCGGAGCCGCGCCGGACTCCCGTCCGGGCCCCATCGCCTCCACCATCGCTTCCCCTGACGCCTCCCGCGTCCTTCGCGGCTCCTTGCCGCGCATGGCACGCTGCGAGCGCGACGGCACGCTCGACCGTCCTCTTGCGGCGTCAGGCGGCGTCCTGGGCGATGCGCCCGCACAGGTAGGTCCAGACCAGGTGGGCGGCGGCGTTGCTCGTCAGCTCGGCGTGGTCGTAGGCCGGCGCGACCTCGACGCAGTCCATGCCGACGAAGGGCAGGTCTGCCCAGACCTCCAGCAGCGTCAGCACCTGCTCGGTGGCCAGGCCGCCGGGCTCGGGCGTGCCGGTGCCCGGGGCGAACGCCGGATCGAGGCAGTCGATGTCCAGGCTCAGGTAGACCGGCGGATCGCCGTGCGCCCGCAGCCGCTCGCGCACCGCGCCGATGACCGGGGCCAGCTGTTCGGGGCTGGCGCGGCCGCGCAGGTCGCGTGCGGTGTAGATCAGTCCACCTCGGTCGCGCACGTACTCGCGCGCGGCGCGTTCGCCCGCGGAGCGGATCCCGACCTGGGTGAAGCAGGCGTCGACGACCAGGCCCTCCTGCATCGCCTCGTACACCCAGGTGCCGTGGCCGCTTGGCTCGCCGAAGTGGTCGCGCCAGGTGTCGCAGTGGGCGTCGAAGTGGACGACGGCCAGTGGCCGGCCGAGCACGCGCCGGTAGGCGCGCAGCAGCGACAGCGTGATCGAGTGGTCGCCGCCAAGCCATGCCACGTGGTGGGTGTGCAGCAGCGCCTCGGCCGCCGGTTCCAGCGCGGCGCGCATCGCCGGCAGCGAGGTGTTGGGCAAGGGCAGGTCGCCGACGTCGGCGATGTGCCCGAGCGGGGTGGTGTCGAACCACGGGTGCGTTCCGTCGCACAGCATGTGACTGGCGCTGCGGATCGCCGACGGGCCGAAGCGCGCCCCGGGTCGATTGGTGGTTGCGCCGTCCCAGGCCACCCCGGCCACCGCATAGCGGGCCGACGCGGCCGGCGTGGCGGTCTTGAGGAAGGCGTGCTGGGACAGGAAGGCAAAGGAAGTCATCGATCAGGTCCGCGGCAGGAGACGTGCTGCCGGCCGCGGGCATCATAGTGAGGCGCGCCACCGCTCCAACACCTCCCCGTCACCTCCCCGACGCCCGGCCGGCCGACGTCCATTCAGCCCATGAAGCCCGTACTGATCCTGCAGCACCTCAGCGGCGATGGCCCGGCCTACCTGGCCTCCTGGCTGCGCGAGCGGGCGCTGCCCCACGACGTCCGCGACAGCAGTCGCGGCGACAGCCTGCCGGAGCGGATCGACGGCTTCGGAGCGCTGGCCATCCTCGGCGGCGAGATGAGCGCCAACGACCCGCTGCCGGCGCTGCGTCGGGCCGAGTCGCTCTTCCTGCAGGCCCTGCGGGACGGCGTTCCCACGCTGGGCCACTGCCTGGGCGGGCAGTTGATGGCGCGGGCGCTCGGCGCCGCGGTCACCGGCAGCCCTGAGCCCGAGGTCGGCTGGCAGGCGCTCGAGGTGGCCGACCGGCCCGAAGCCCGCGACTGGCTCGGCGCGCCGGGCGTGCGCCCGGTCTATCAGTGGCACTACGAGGCGTTCGGCCTGCCCCTGGGCAGCGTGTTGCTGGCCGGCAGCGCCGCCTGTCCGCATCAGGCGTTCTCGATCGGGCCGCACCTGGCGATGCAGTTCCATGTCGAGGTCGACGCGGAGAAGCTGGAGCGCTGGAGTGCAGACGAGGGAAGCCGCTATCTCGCGGCGCTGCAAGAGCATCCGCGCACCGTGCAGACCGCTGAGGCGATGCGGTCGGACACCTTGTGTCACCTTGCGTCGCAGCAGCGTCTGGCCGACCGCATCTACGAACGCTGGTGGTCGCTGGCCGCCGCGCGCTGAGCCGCGCGTGGTGCCGCCCTGCGAGGGGCGCGGCAAGAACTTCGCCGGGTTCCAGTGTGGTGGCGCTTACGGTGGCTGGCCGCGGCGCCGGACCGTTTCGCATCTCGCATACGGGCTTCCGCAATGTGAAGTCAGGCATATGGCGACGCACAAATCGTTCGCCATATGAGAGAAGTCAATTTCGCCAAGCGGAATCGGAAGCCAAGGCTTTGATTTTCATGCGTTTTCTAAGTTGTCTTATATAAGACATATGTCTTGGCGTCGCCGCCGGGCCGGAGTAGGCTGGATGCATTGCAGTCGTCCTTGAGTCCTCCCGAAACCACCCCTGCCCAGGAGCCGCCGATGAGCACGCCGACCCGCCAACAGCAAGCCGCCGCCCTCGAGAAGGACTGGCAAGAGAACCCGCGCTGGAAGGGCATCCGCCGCGGATACACCGCCGACGACGTCGTCCGCCTGCGCGGCTCGGTGCCGATCGAGCACACGCTCGCCCGGCGCGGCGCCGAGAAGCTGTGGAAGCTTCTGCACACCGAGCCCTTCGTCAACAGCCTCGGCGCGCTGACGGGCAACCAGGCCATGCAGCAGGTCAAGGCCGGCCTGAAGGCGATCTACCTGAGTGGCTGGCAGGTTGCCGGCGACGCCAACAGCAACGGCGAGATGTACCCCGACCAGAGCCTGTACGCGGTGGACTCGGTGCCCAAGGTCGTCAAGCGCATCAACGCCACGTTCAAGCGCGCCGACGAGATCCAGTGGAGCGAGGGCAAGAGCGACATCGACTTCTTCGCCCCGATCGTGGCCGACGCCGAGGCGGGCTTCGGCGGCGTGCTCAACGCCTTCGAACTGATGAAGTCGATGATCGACGCCGGCGCTGCGGGCGTCCACTTCGAGGACCAGCTCGCCAGCGTCAAGAAGTGCGGGCACATGGGCGGCAAGGTGCTGGTGCCCACCCGCGAGGCCGTCGCCAAGCTGGTGGCTGCGCGGCTCGCCGCCGACACGATGGGCGTGCCGACGATCCTGCTGGCGCGCACCGACGCCGAGGCGGCAGACCTCGTGACCAGCGACGTCGACGACAACGACAGGCCCTTCCTCACCGGCGAGCGCACCGTCGAGGGCTTCTTCCGCACCCGCAACGGCCTGGACCAGAGCATCAGCCGCGGCCTCGCGTACGCGCCCTACGCCGACCTGATCTGGTGCGAGACCGGCAAGCCCGACCTCGCCTTCGCCAAGGCCTTCGCCGACGCGATCCACGCCAAGTTCCCGGGCAAGCTGCTGGCCTACAACTGCTCGCCGAGCTTCAACTGGAAGAAGAACCTCGACGACGCCACGATCGCCAAGTTCCAGCGCGAGCTCGGCGCGATGGGCTACAAGTTCCAGTTCATCACGCTGGCCGGCTTCCACAGCCTGAACTACTCGATGTTCGACCTCGCCTACGGCTACGCGCGCAACAACATGAGCGCCTTCGTCGAGCTGCAGGAGAAGGAGTTCGCCGCCGCCGAGCGCGGCTTCACCGCGGTGAAGCACCAGCGCGAGGTCGGCACCGGCTACTTCGACGCCGTGACGACGACCATCGAGAAGCAGGCCTCGACCGCGGCGCTGAAGGGCTCCACCGAGGACGAGCAGTTCCTCGACGGCACGCACCACTGATCGGCGCGGCGCGCGGCGGCGTCCTGGCCGCCGCCCGCCGACGCCGCGAGTGCGCCCCACCGGGCGCCCTATTCATGACCCGGGCGGGGGTGGGCTCAGTCGGACAGCCCCGCGCCGCCTGCGCGCCAGCGCAGCAGCAGCCAGAAGCCGAGTGCCGACGCCACCAGTGCGCCCGCGAACAGCGGCGAGACGAGGCCGCCGAGGGCGGCCAGGAAGTCCTGCCAGGCCAGCGCGGGCATCCGCCCGAGCGCCGCGGCCGGATCCTCGCCCATGCCGATCGACAGGCCCGATCCTCCGGCGCCGATCAGGGCAAGGCCGCCCCGCTGCACCAACTGCACCGCGGTCTCGAGAAGCCAGCGCTGGCCGGTGGTGAACAGGTCGATCAGGTTCAGCGCGAGAACGGCCAGCGCCAGCACCACCCAGCCCCAGCGCTTGAACCAGGCGTTCATCAGCACGAGCAGCAACACGAGCGGCAGCACCCACAGCACCGCGAGCGGCAGGCCGGCCAGGAAGCGCAGCAGCAGCACCAGCGTGGCCTGCAACAGTTCCGCCCAGGGCAGCGCGACCCATTGCGCCAGGCCGCCCATGCGGCCGACGAGGACGAGGCACACCGCCTGCCCGGCCAGCCAGCCCAGCACCAGCGCCGCCGCCGGCACCACCAGCAGATGAACGGCCAGCGGCACGGCCAGGCTCGGGGTGTGCCCGGTCGGCAGCGAGAGCCAGAACTCGATCGAGCGGTCGCCGTGGTCGCGCCGCGCCAGCCCGGCCATGAAGATGAGCGAGGTGATGCAGGCGATCACGAACAGCAGCACCGTCGTGCCGCCGATCGACGCGAAGGCTGCGATCGCGCGGATCTGTTCGGGATCGGGCGGCATCTCGCCGGCCTCGAAGCTGCCGAAGGCCACGACCAGCAGGCCGAGGGCCAGCGGAATGCCGGCGGCGAGGCTCCAGCCGAAGCGATGTTGCAGCCATTCGCGCTGCAGCAGGGAAAGGTAGGGTTGCATGCGGGTCTCCAGCGCCGGGTCAGAACTGCGTGCGGTCGAGTTCGGGCCGTCGCGTCAGCGCGACGAACAGGTCGACCAGGCTCGGCCGCACGCGCTGGCCGAGGGCCTGCACGCTGGCCGGAGGGCTCCCGTCGAAGAGCGCGGCAGTGCGCGCGCTGCCCGGGCCGACCCGGTAGCGCAGCAGCGGGTGCGCCGCGGCCACCTGCTCGGCCACCGCCGGGTCGTGAGCCAGCGCGTAGAAGCGGCGGTCCATGTCCTCCAGGCCGATCGACAGCACGAGCCGGCCCTCGTTGAGCATCAGCACGTCCGACAGCAGCGTCTCGATCTCCTCGACCTGGTGCGTGCTGACCAGCACGCTGCGCTCGCCGTCGCACCACTCGTCGATCAGCATCTCGTAGAACGCCTTGCGCGACAGCACGTCCAGGCCGAGCGTCGGCTCGTCGAGGATCATCAGCCGGGCGTCGATGGCGGCGACGAGCGCCAGGTGCGCCTGCACGACCATCCCCTTGGACAGCGTCTTGACCTTGTCGGCCGGGTCGACGCTGGTGCGGCGGAGCAGCGCGCGCGCCCGCTCGGCCGAGAAGCGCGGATGCAGGCCGCTCATCAGGCCGATCAGGTCGTTCACGCGCGCCCAGCGCGGCAGGATCGCGACGTCCGGGATGTAGCAGGCCTGTTCGAGCAGGGCGACACGGTCGCACAGCGGGTCCAGGCCGAGCACCGCAAGGTCGCCCTGCGCCGGCTTGACCAGGCCGACCAGCGCCTTCATCAGCGTCGTCTTGCCGGCGCCGTTGTGGCCCAGCAGGCCGACCACGCGGCCTTTCGGGATCGTGAAGCTGACGCCATCCAGGGCGCGCTTGGCGCCGTAGCTCACGCCGAGCGAGCGCGCCTCGACGAGCAGGTTCGGGTCCATCAGGTGAGTTCCTCCCAGCGCAGCTGCTCGGGGCCGATGCCGAGCCTCTTCAGTCGGTCGCGCAGGCGCGGCCACTCGGTGTCGAGAAAGCGCTCGCGTTCGCTCGCCTTGAGCTTGTCGCGCGCGCCGGGCACCACGTACAGGCCGAGGCCGCGCCGGCTCTCCAGCAGGCCGGCCTCGCCCAGCGCCTGCAGCGCGCGGTTCACCGTCAGCGGGTTCAGCACGTGGCGGCCGGCCAGCGCCCGCACGGACGGCATGGCAGCACCTTCGGGCGGATCGCCGTCGAGCAGCTGCGCCGCCAGCAGGTCGGCCAGCTGCTGGTAGATCGGTTGTCGGTCGTCCCAGGTCTGCATCGCAGCGCCTCGGGTGTGTTGCTGATGTAGCACACCATATCGGCGGCCCTGGGAGCGATCCAGGCCGGTGCGACGAACTGCACCGTGCCGCGACGGGCTGCAGCACGGCCGGCGGGTGGCGAGCGCCGTGGCCCCGGCCGTTGTCAGCCTGGCCGCCGGGCGACGAAGTCGATCTCGACCCGCGCGCCGCGCGCCAGGCCGCTGACGCCGATGCAGGTGCGCGCCGGCAGCCGCCCTGGCGCGAAGTGGCTCGCGTAGGCGGCATTCATCGCCGCGTAGTCGTCGTCGAAGTGGCGCAGGTACACCCGCGCCTGCAGCACATGCTCGAGGCCGAGGCCGACGCCTTCCAGCACGCGCCTCAGGTTGGCGAACACCTGGTGCGTCTGTGCCTCGATGCCGTCGGGGTAGGGCGAGTCGTTGGCGGTGCCGGAGAAGGGCATCTGGCCGGTCACGAACACCCAGCCGTCCTGCTCGACGGCGTGGCTGAAGGGTGCGACCGGGTCGGGCGCGCCGACGACGTGGTGGAAGACGGGTTCGCTCATGGGCCGTGGCGGCGTCACATCGAGGCGTCCAGCAGCGCCCGGTAGTCGTCGCGCGTGGCCAGCCGCGGGTTGGTCTTGTGGCAGTGGTCGGCCATGGCGCCGTCGATGATGCGCTCGAACAGGCCGGGGGTGACGCCCATCGCCGCCAGGCCCGGCGGCAGGCCCAGCCGGGCATTCAGCTCGCGCAGCGCGGCGGCCAGCTCGGTGCCGTGGTCGTCGCAGCCGGCCAGGCCAATGGCCTGGGCCATGCGCTGCAGGCGCCGACCGCTGCGGACGGAGTCGGCCGCCGCGTTGAACTGCACCACCGCCGGCAGGAACATCGCGTTCAGCGTGCCGTGGTGCAGCCGCGGGTCGACGCCGCCCAGGCTGTGGCTGAGCGAGTGCACGCAGCCCAGGCCCTTCTGGAACGCCATCGCACCCTGCATGCTCGCGCTCATCATGTTCCAGCGCGCCTCGAGGTCGCTGCCGTCGCGGGTGGCGCGCTCGACGTGCGCCCAGCCGCGGGCGAGACCGTCGAGCGCGATGCCGTCGGCCGGCGGGTTGACCGCCGGCGCCATGAAGGTCTCCATGCAGTGGGCGATGGCGTCCATGCCGGTGGCCGCGGTGAGGCGCGGCGGCAGCGCGAGCGTCAGCTCGGGGTCGAGCAGGGCGGCCCTGGGCACCAGGTGCCAGCTGTGGAAGCCGAGCTTGCGACCGTCGTCCACGATCAGGATGGCGCCGCGCGCCACCTCGCTGCCGGTGCCGGCGGTGGTGGGCACGGCGATCAGCGGCCAGACGCGCTCGGTGATCCTCGGGCTGCCGCCTTCGATGGTGGCGTAGGTCGCGAGCGGGCCGTCGTGCGTGGCGGCGATCGCGACGCCCTTCGCGAGATCGATGCTCGATCCGCCGCCCACCGCGACCAGGCCGTCGCAGCCGGCCTGGCGGGCGGTGGCCACGGCGGCCCGCACCGCGGACTCGGTGGGGTTGCTCGGCGTGTCGTCGAACACCGCATGCGGTAGGCCGTCGAGCGCATCGAGCGCCGGCTGCAGCACGCCGGCCGCGCGCACGCCGGCGTCGGTGACGACCAGCGGCTTGCCGATGCCGACGCGGCGGCACTCGCCGGCCAGCAGGCGGACTGCGCCGGGGTCGATGTCGATCTGGGTGAGGTAGAGGATGCGGGCCATCTTCGAGGTTCGGGCGTCGGGGAGCGGGCGGGGCGCAGGGAGCGGGGTCCGGGCAGGGCCTGCCGCGGCGGCGGGAGGGCGGTCGCCAGTATGCTCGCGCCGCGCTGCGCCGCCGCTCCGTTGAAACCGCACCCGCCCACCGCCTTGCTGACCCCGGCCATGGCCGGCCTGCTCGAGCGCATCGCGCGCGCCCGCCGTGCGCCGTTCCACGCGATGACACCGGCGCAGGCACGCGCCGCCTACGAAGCCGGCGCCGAGGTGCTCGACCTGCCGCGCGCGCCCCTCGGCCGCGTCGAGGCGCTGGCGCTGCCCGGTGGCGACGGCTCACCGCGGCCGGCGCGCCTGTATGCGGTCGACCATGCGCCGCGGCCGGCGCTGCTCTACCTGCACGGCGGGGGCTTCGTCGTCGGTAGCCTCGAGACCCACGACAGCCTGTGCCGCCAGCTCGCGCTGCTCAGTGGCTGGGCCGTGGTCGCTCTCGACTACAGGCTCGCGCCCGAGCACCGCTTCCCGGCCGCGGTGGACGACGCCTGGGCGGCGATGCGGGCGCTGGCGGCGTCGCCCGGTCGCCACGGCCTGGCCGGGCGGCCGATCGCCGTCGGCGGCGACAGTGCCGGCGGCACGCTGGCCGCCGCCTGCGCGCTGCATGCCCGCGACCTCGGACTGCCGCTCGCGCTGCAGCTGCTCGTGACGCCGGGCACCTCGGCGCACGCCGACACCGCCTCGCGGCGGCTGTTCGCCGACGGCTTCCTGCTCGATGCGGCCACGATCGAGTGGTTCTTCGACCATGCGATCGAGCGCGGCCATCGCAGCGACTGGCGCTTCGCGCCGCTGGAGGCCGATGTCGACGGCGTCGCGCCGGCCTGCGTCATCCTCGCCGAGTGCGACCCGCTGGTCGACGAAGGCCTGGCCTACGCGGACCGGCTGCGCGCTGCCGGCGTCCCGGTGACGCTGGAGCTGTATCGTGGCGTGACGCACGACTTCATCAAGATGGGCCGCGCGCTGAAGGAGGCGCGGGCCGCCATGCAGGCTGCGGCCGCCGCGCTGCAAGCCGCCGTGCCGCGAACAGGAGACCCGCGATGACCGCCATCCGGCAACGTGCCGATTTCCGATACCTCGACCGGCTGCGCGTGCGCTGGGCCGAGGTCGACATGCAGAAGATCGTCTTCAACGCCCACTACCTGATGTATTTCGACACGGCGGTGGCCGGCTATTGGCGGGCCATGGCGCTGCCCTACCACGAGGCGATGGAGCAGCTGCAGGGCGACCTGTACGCGCGCAAGGCCACCGTCGAGTACGAGGCGTCGGCACGCTACGACGACGTCTGCGACGTGGGGATCCGCTGTGCGCGCATCGGCAACTCGTCGATGCTGTTCGAGGCGGCCCTGTTCCGCGGGCCCGAGCGGCTGGTGCACGGTGAACTGGTCTACGTCTTCGCCGATCCCGCCACGCAGACGAGCCGGCCGGTGCCGGCAGTGTTCCGGGCGCTGCTGCAGGGCTTCGAGCAGGGCGATCCGGTGCTGGAGCTGCGCTGCGGCAGCTGGGGCGAGTGGAGCCGGCCCGCCGGGACGCTGCGCGAGGAGGTGTTCGTCCGCGAGCACGGCCTGCCGCCGCTGCTGGCCGGCGACGCCGACGACGAGCGTGCGGTGCACGTGCTCGCGGTCAACCGCCTGGGCATGGCGGTGGGGACGGGCCGGCTCCTCGCCGTGGCCGGCGGCGCGGCCCGCATCGGCCGCCTCGCGGTGCACCCGGGGCTGCGTCGCTCCGGCGTCGGGCTGCAGGTCCTGCAACGCCTGGTGGGCGAGGCGCGCGACCGCGGCGCCGGACGTGTCGAGCTGCTCGCGGCGCCCGGCACCGAGCCCTTCTATGCCCGCGCCGGGTTCACCCCGCAGGGCGCTTCGATCGAGATGGACGGCAGCAGGCTGCAGCCGATGGCGTTGGCGCTGTAGGCGTGCCGGGCGGCAAAGCGACGGCCCTCCGTCCCCGTCGCGATGCACACGGCGGCGCCGGCTACGCTGCCGCGAAGACCTCGAGGTGGCGCACGCCGTCCAGCCACGGCGCGAGCAGCGCATCGCCGCCGGCGCGTATCTCCTCGGCCAGCGCCGGGCCGATGCCGCCCGGGCGGCGATAGACCTCCATCAGCGTGGGCGCGCCGGCCTGCGTGCGTTGCAGCAGCCGGCACGAGAGCCCGGGATGCCGCGTCGCGAGGCCCTGCTGCCAGGCACGCGCCGCCGCGACGGCAGCGGCAACATCGGCCTCGCCGACGCGCCAGTACAGGTAGAGCTCGGGCCCGTCGCCCGCGCTCATGGCGCCTCGGCGGGAATCTCGTAGGGCAGGGGCAGCGGCTGCAGCACCGCGCCGTCCGGTCGGCCCAGGTGCAGCGTACCGGTGCCGAGCGCAGCCAGCTTGACCTCGACCAGGGCGACCGGCTGCCCCGCCAGCCGCCCGGCGAGCGCCACCATGCCGGCCGGCTGCCCGGGATCGGCGTCGTGGAACACTTCCTCGCCGGGCCGCGGCAGCGCGGCGCAGCCGAACAGGCCGGCGCGCCGCTTCAGCGTGCCCCGGTACTGGCTGCGGGCGACGACCTCCTGCCCCGGGTAGCAACCCTTTCGGAAGTCGACGCCCCCCACCAGTTCGAGGTTGACCATCTGAGGCACGAACTGCTCGGCCGTCGCGCCGACCACGCGGGCCACGCCGCTCGCGGCCTCGAGACCCAGCCACTCGTCGGGCGCCAGCGCGGTCAGCGCAGGCGGTTCGGCGCCGGCTAGCAGGAAGCGCGGCACGCGGGCGCCGCCGACCAGGGCGTCGGGCAGGCGAACGAGGTCGCCGCCGTGCCACGGGCGCCGCTGCCACGGGCCGTCCGGTACGGCTTCGCCCAGCGCAGCGACCGCGGCTGCGCCGGCCAGGCCCCACAGCAGCCCGTCGGCGCTGGCGTCCTCGAGCTTGCAGCGTGCGCGCAGCACGAACATCGACAGCCGCTTCAGCGCGGCGGGCAGCAGTTCGGCCGAGCAGGCAAGGTGGACGTCGCCCGGGGCAGGCTGCCAGGCGATGAAGCTCGCCAGCAGCCGGCCCTTCGGCGAGCAGTAGCCGGCCAGCCGCGCGGCCGTGTCGTCCAGGTGAGTGACGTCGCTGGTCAGCTGTCCGTGCAGGAAGGTCGCGGCGTCGTCGCCGCGGGCGCGGATCAGGCCCCAGTCGGCCAGGCGCAGGGCACCTTCGGGGGCGGGGGCAGATGTCATGCGCGTCATTATCATGAGCCGCCATGCATGCACCGCGGTCGGGGTCTCGCAAAGGAGGGCCCTACGGGCTCATGCGACGCACGCTGCGCGTGCTCGGTTCTCTGGTGGCCCTGCTGCTGGCGGTGGCGGCGCTGGCCGGTGCGGCGGCCTGGTGGTGGCTGGAGCGGGCACTGCCGCTCGCCGCCGAGCGCGTCGAGCTGTCCATCGAGCCGGGCACGTCGCCGCGGGCGGTGGCCGAGGCCTGGGTGGCGGCGGGCGTGCAGACCGACGCCAGGCTGCTGTACGAGTGGTTCCGCTGGTCGGGCCAGGCCCGGCGCATCCGTGCCGGCAGCTACGAGGTCGAGGCCGGGATCACGCCGCGTGCGCTTCTCGACAAGATGGTGCGCGGCGACGAGACGCTCGAGCAGGTGCGCTTCATCGAGGGCTGGACGCTGCGGCAGGTGCGCGCCGCGCTCGGCCAGGCGCCCCACCTGCGCCCGCTGACGCGCACGATGTCCGACGCCGAGCTGATGGCCGCGCTCGGCAGCCCCGGGATCCCTGCCGAGGGGCGGTTTTTCCCAGACACCTACTCGTACAGCCGCGGCGTCAGCGACCTGACCGTGCTGCGGCGGGCGCATGCAGCGATGCAGCGCCGGCTCGAGGCGGCCTGGGCCGAACGCGCGCCCGACCTGCCGCTGCGCAGCCCCGAGGAGGCCCTGATCCTGGCCTCCATCGTCGAGAAGGAGACCGGGCGCGAGGACGAGCGCGGACGGATCGCCGGCGTGTTCGTCAACCGGCTGCGGATCGGCATGCCGCTGCAGACCGACCCCACCGTGATCTACGGCCTTGGCGCAGCCTTCGATGGCAACCTGCGCCGCCGCGACCTCGAGACCGACGGACCCTTCAACACCTACATGCGGCGCGGCCTGCCGCCGACCCCGATCGCGCTGCCCGGCCTGGCGTCGCTGCGCGCAGCGGTGCGGCCGGAGCCGACACGGGCGCTGTACTTCGTGGCGCGCGGCGACGGCAGCAGCGCCTTCAGCGAAACACTCGCCGACCATAATCGCGCCGTGAACCGCTACCAGCGCGCCGGACCGTGAATCCCGCCGCCCCTGGCACGCCGGCCCGCGGCCGATTCCTGACGTTCGAGGGCATCGACGGCGCCGGCAAGAGCTCGCACCTCGAGGCCGCCGCCGCATGGCTGCGCGAGCGCGTGCCCGAGGTGGTGGTGACGCGCGAGCCGGGCGGCACGCCGCTGGCCGAGTTGCTGCGCGAGGCGGTGCTGCAGCGGCCGATGGACGCGCTTACGGAGGTGCTGCTGGTCTTCGCGGCGCGCCGCGACCATCTGCAGCAGGTCATCGAGCCCGCGCTCGCGCGCGGTGCGGTCGTGCTGTGCGACCGCTTCACCGACGCCACCTTCGCCTACCAGGGCGGCGGCCGCGGCTGCGACACCGCGCAGCTCGTGCAGCTGGAGTCGTGGGTGCAGCAGGGCCGGCAGCCGGACCTCACGCTCTGGTTCGACCTGCCGGCCGCCGTGGCTGCCGCCAGGCGCGCTGCGGTGCGTGCGCCGGATCGCTTCGAAGCACAGGACGAAGCCTTCTTCGAGCGCGTCCGCGCGGGCTACGCGGCGCGGGCCGGGCAGTGGCCGCAGCGCTTCGTCCGCATCGATTCCGACCGCCCTGCCGTCGCCGTACGCGCCGATGTGCTCGAAGCGCTGGCCGCACACCCGGGCGCTCGGTCGCGATGATCGACGCCGAAGGCCGGCCGACGTTGCCGTGGATCGGCGAGCCGCTGCGCGGGCTGCTCGCGCAGGCGCGGGGCCATGCTCTGCTGCTGCAGTGCGCGCCTGGCAGCGGTGCGTTCGAGCTCGCGCTGGCGCTGGCGCAGTCGTGGCTTTGCGAGTCGCCGGATGGCGAGGGCGTCGCGTGCGGCCGCTGCGCCGCCTGCCGGGCCGTGCACTCCCATGTCCACGCGGACCTGCTGGTGCTGCAGCCGCAGGCCTTGCGCCGCACGAGCGGCTGGACCTTCGGCGACGATGCGCCCGAGGGCGACGAGCGGGCCGACAAGCGCAAGCCGAGTCGCCAGATCCGTATCGACGAGGTGCGCGCGGCGATCGACTGGGTCGGCCGCACCAGCGCACGTGGCCGCGGCAAGGCCTGGGTGCTCCATCCGGTGGAGGCGCTGAACGAGCACTCCGCCAGTGCGCTGCTGAAGACGGCCGAGGAGCCACCGCCCGGCACGCGGCTGGTGCTGACCTGCACCGACCCGCAGGCCATCCTCCCCACCGTGCGCAGCCGCTGCCAGCACTTGCGTGTGCCCGAGCCGGCGGCCGAGGTGGTGCTGCCCTGGCTGCAGGCACAGGGGGTTGCACGTGCGGCAGTCCTGCTGGCGGCCACCGGCGGCAGGCCGCTGCAGGCGCTCGAGCTGGCACGCACTGGCGTCGATGCGGCGACCTGGGAGGCGCTGCCTGCGGCAGTGCTCGGAGGGCGCCCGGACGCGCTCGCCGGCTGGCCGGTGCCGCGCGCGCTCGACGCGCTGTGCAAGATCGGCCTCGATGCGCTGGCGCGGCACGCCGGGGCGCCGCAGCGCTGGTTTCCGCCCGGCAGCGTGCCAGCCGCGGCCTCGCTGCCGGCGCTGCAGCGCTGGCTCGACGAACTGATTCGCATTGCCCGCCACGCCGAGCACCCCTGGCACGAAGGGCTGATGGGCGACGCCCTGGCGGCCCGGGCCCGGGCTGCCTTTTCCGGGCGCGCCGACTGACCCGCGCGCCGGGTCCGGCCGCCGCGCCGGGATCCGGCGGCCGCCCGACCCCTGTCGGCCGGTCCGCAGTGCCCAGCCCTTCACGACCGGGGCGATCACCTGCATGCGGCGGCAGGGGTGGCTTCGCTACACTGCAGCCATGGCCGATCGATCCATCACACGCCCTGCGCCCCTGGGGTCGCCGGCGTCCGTTTCGCCCAGACTGGGTAGGTCGGAGGATTCCGTTGGGACGCGGCCGGCGCCGCTCGGTGGGCCCGTCGGACCCGGCGGGCCCGGTGCGGCCCGCCCCGAGGAACGGATGAGCACGCGGCCGGCCTCCCTCGGCCCGCCGCAGCCGGCGGTGCCGGGCGCCTCGCCCTCGCGCCCCAGCGTGATCCAGCTGATGTTCCGCGAGAAGGGCGCGCTCTACGCCGCCTACATCCCCTTGCTCGCCGAAGGCGGGCTGTTCGTGCCCACCACCCGCGACTACCGGCTCGGTGACGACATCTACCTCCTGCTGTCGCTGCCCGACGATCCGCAGCGCTTTCCGGTGGCGGGCAAGGTGGCCTGGGTCACCCCTGCCAACGCGTCGGGCGGCCGCACCCAGGGCGTTGGCGTGCGCTTCCCGAACGACGACAAGGCGCGGCAGCTCAAGCTGAGGATCGAGGAGACCCTGGGCACGACGCTGCAGGGTTCGAAGCCGACCCAGACCGTTTGAGGGCGATCAGCTCGCCCGCCCGCCGCGGACCGGCCCGATGTTCGTCGACTCCCACTGCCACCTGAGCTTCCCCGAGCTGCGCGAGCGGATCCCGCAGTTGCGCGCAGCGATGGCCGAGTCCGCGGTGCACGCTGCCCTCTGCATCTGCACGACGATCGAGGAGTTCGACCGCGTGCACGAGCTGGCCCTGACGCACCCGGACTTCTGGTGCTCGGTCGGCGTGCACCCCGACAGCGAGGGCGTTCACGAGCCGGACGAAGCCGAACTGCTCGCACTGGCAGCCCGCCCGCGCGTCGTGGCCATCGGCGAGACCGGGTTGGACTACTACCGCCTGGCCGGTCGCAGCGTGGCCGACATGGCCTGGCAACGCGAGCGCTTCGCGGTGCACGTGAGGGCGGCGCGCGGTGCGCGACTACCGCTGGTCGTGCACACCCGCAGCGCCAGCGCCGACACGCTGGCGGTGCTGCGCGAGGAGGGCGGCGCCGAGGTCGGCGGCGTGTTCCACTGCTTCACCGAGACGATGGAGGTGGCCCGCGCCGCCCTCGACCTCGGCTTCCACATCTCGTTCTCCGGCATCGTGACGTTCCGCAACGCCGGCGAGCTGCGCGACGTGGCGCGCTTCGTTCCGCTGCAGCGCTGCCTGATCGAGACCGACAGCCCCTACCTGGCCCCGGTGCCGCACCGCGGCAAGGTGAACCAGCCCGCCTACGTTCCCTTCGTCGCCGCGCAGCTGGCGGCCGAGAAGGGCCTGGACGTCGCCGAGGTCGCGCAGGCCACGACGCGCAACTTCGAGCGCCTGTTCCGCGTGGCCGTGCCCGCGCGCTGCGGTGAGCTTGCACGGGAGGCCGCGTGAGCGCGGGCCTGGGCCTCCACGCGACGCGTCGCCGGGCGCTGGGCCGCGGGGTGCGGGCGGCGGCAGGCATCGTTGCGTGCGCCTTCGCGCTCGGGGCGCGGGCCGATGACGCGCAGGAATTCGCTCGCGCGATGCGCACTGACGACGGCCGCCTCGCGGCCAGCTTGCTGGAGCGTGGGGCTGATCCCAACGCCGCGGATGTCGACGGCCAGGTGCCGTTGTTCCTGGCGCTTCGAGATGGCGCGCCCCGGGTGGCATTGGCGCTGCTGGCCAGCCCCAGGCTGGCCGTCGATGCGGCCAACCGGGCTGGTGAAACAGCCCTGATGATCGCAGCGCTGCGCGCCGAGGCCGACTTCGTTCGGCGGCTGCTCGAGCGCGGGGCCCAGATCAACCGGGAAGGCTGGACGCCGCTGCACTATGCCGCATCGGGGCCCGGGGTCGAGGTCGTGGCGCTGCTGCTGGATCGGGGAGCCGCGGTGGAGGCCCGCTCGCCAAACCGTACGACGCCACTGATGATGGCCGCCGGGTATGGCGCCATCGACGCGGCCGACCTGCTGTTGCGCCGCGGGGCAGACCCGAAGGCCCGCAATGACGCGGGTCTCACCGCGGCCGAGTTCGCCGCGCGGGTGGGCCGTGACGCGCTGCAGCGCCGGCTGGAGCAGGCGGCGGCGCGCTGAGGCTGGGCGACCCCGGAGCGGTTCGACACGTCAGACCGTGTCGGATTTCCTCCGACACGCGGGTTGTCGTTGCACCCACTGGCGATCGGGGCCGTGTCGGCCTAGATTCGCGCCAACGTCACCATCGTGTGGTGCTGGGGGTGGAGATCATGGAAACGACTGCCGAGCGCAACCCGTTCATGCTGCTGGTGCAACCCGAGGCGGTACTGGCTGCCATCGAAAAGTCCGAGCGGCTTGAGGGACTGAACCGCCACCTGTGCCGGCCGCTCGATCGTCCTGCTCCTGGAACCGCTCGTACCGGACAGGATGTCGAGGTCGATGCCGACGAGACCTCGGGCGAGTCCGGCCCTGGCGCTTGAGCAGCCCCGGAGGGCACACCTCGACATGCGGCGCCCCGGGCGCCGGTTGTCTCCTATGTTATTAGCTACGATGTATATTATGTTAAATCAGTGCGGCTCGTGGTTCTGATCCATCAGCTTGGCTCGGACATAGGTATCGAAGGACATGAAAGTCCGCGCCGTTGCGAGCCATCTGCAGGGTGGCAAGAAGCGACAGCTTCTCGTCCCGCAGGAACTGGATGCTCCTGCCGGTCCGCTCTTCGACGCGCTTTAGGATGCCCTTCCTGACGGCACGAAGGTGTTGCATCTGCCCAGTGTACTGGGTGCTCCGAGGAACTTTAGAAGTGCAGCCCCCGTGCGGCGGGGCGGGGCCGCGAACGCCTTTTTAGAGGAGGCTGAGGTCTGCCTGGGCTTGAGCTAGCTTTCTAGCAGCGTCCTGAAGCTGGGGCGTCAACGTCGCCAGCTGGCTGGCGGCACGCTGGCGGAACTGCTGCAGCTCTGCGGGACCTGCCGCCAGCGCCCGCTCCAGCGAGATGCGCTTGGCGGCGAACTTGGACCGCACCGCGTCCCTGTCACTCTGAGAGACGGCTGCCGCCGGATTGAACTGGAACTGCCGCTCGCAGCTGCGCCGCCAGTCAACGACAGCTCGCGTCAAGCTCTCGCCAAACCCGCGGACCTGCATGACTTGGCTTCGAGTGACGTCAGCGGCGGTCTCGATGCCGAACGAACGCAGCGCGGCTTTGCGCGCTGGACCGACGCCGGGGATGCTTGCCCGGTCGATGAAGCACGTGTTCAGGAACTTCTCCTTCTGCCGCTCCTGCGCCGTGGCGTGGAGCCTGTTCAGCTCTTCTTGCTCCGCACGAGGAAGGGCCTCGAGCTCGTCCTTCATCTTGGACAGCTCCAAGCGGCGGGCGTGGAAGCCTTCTGGGCCGGCCTCTTTCTTGGCTCGCTCTATCAGGCGGTCGTACCCCTGCTTGGCAGCGTCCACAACTCTCTGTCGAGCCACCCGCTCCTCGTTGCGCTTAGAAGAGCCAGCGCCTCCCGCCATCGCCCATCCCGCCCATCCCGCCAACAGGCCAAGGAACCATGCGCCGGGGGCTGCAATGACGATGGCCACAGCAATTGCTACAGCCACGAGCTTGTAGAACGTCGCCGTGCCTTCGCCCGGGATGCCTGCGGGCAGCGGCTTCGGCGTCACGCTGAAGCTGCCCGGCATAGGAAGACTAAGGGACGCCGGCGCGGGCACGGACTGGATGAGCCCCCAGACCTGTGTCAGCACAAAACCGGACGAGGTGGGCGTGAAGGTGGCGCCGAGGTCGACGAAATAGACGACCCCCTGCTTCTCCAGCGCGCACCATGGACAGGCTCCCAGGTGGTCGGGGTAGACGTGCATCGCTGAGGAGCCGCACTTCTTCAGGCGACCACGAACACCGTCCAGGGCGGCGACCCACTGCTGCGCTGATGGTCGAGCTCCTGACGCCCCCCTCTCGGTGAACGCCAAGTGGAACATCGACTCCATGGCATCCGGCAGCATCGACACGGGGATGGAGCGCGGCGGAGGACTGAAGCCGCGGGACTGGTTGTCTCGCGCGTAGGCGTACCGGAATTGCTTGATGTCCGTCTCAAGCGCATCGCCGACCCCGCTGCGTAGCGGCACCCCCGAGTACGGATGGCGCCCAGCGAACAGCACATGGAATATCAGGAGCGCAAGCCCGAAGTTGTCGTGGTTCGTCGTTCGCGTGAAGCCGTCGAAGGAAGACAGGGACTGCAGCTCCGGCGGCGTGAAGTGGGAGACACCGACTTCACACAAGTGCATGGTGCCGCGCGCGTTCACTTGGAACGAGTCGCTGTCGATGAGCACAACCTTGCTGTCACGGCCGACCATGAAGCTGTTCTGGTTCACGTCGCCGATGACGTGCCCGTGGCCATGGACGGTCTCGACCGATGCGGCGATGTTCCGCGCCACGTAGAGCAAGAAGTCCCAGGCCGCCTTCGGATAGTCCTGCCGGCGGTGTGCCGGGCTGTAGACCATATGAATCGGGTCCTTGTTGGACACCTTCGGCATCAGGAAGCCGAGGACCGGCCCTCCGCGGCTAGGGTGCAGCGTCTCCTGCGGCCAAGCCACGTAGTTGAGGAGCTGTGCGTCCGCGGTAGACGCCATGAAGCTCAGCTTGGCCTGCTTCTTGGCATCAGGCGCCTTGTGGTACAGCTTGGCAACCTGGCTCGAGAGAGCCGGAACCTCGAAGACCGACCCCTCCCCGCCTTTGCCCAGCTCCCGTCCGATTTCGACTGCGTTACCGCGCGACGTGTACAGCGTCCTCGCCATATCAGCTTCAAGCCCTCCAGAGGGCCAGTGCCAGTGTCTTGTCGTCGTCAGTGCGCTCGTTGACCGGCGGGCTGCCGAGGAACTTGACCAGAAGCCCCTGCAGCTGGTCCTCTTGCTCTGCGGTCGCCTTCGCCATGCCGTTGAAGAACGGCGCAAAGAACGGCTCATGTGGCGTGTTCGTGGCCATGTTCAGAGCGAGTCGCTGGATGCCGTCGGTGAAGGCTGCTACCTTGAGTGCACGGTCTGGATAGCTCTTCGTGGCCAATACAGTCACCGCGTCTTCATCGGTCACGAAGTGAGTCATGTTGGCGTACTCGCCAGACATCGGAACAACAGCGACTTCCAGTCCTGCCCCCGTGTCGACGACAACTCCTCCGTCACCGACCTGCAGCACAAGCGTTCCCGTGGAGGTCGACAGAACCCCCAGAAAGGTGCATGCGAAGTCTCGGGCCTTTATCTTGTCCGCCTCAGCGGCAGCGTAGATTCGCTCCCTCACGGCAAGAACAATGTCCGTGGCAAGGTTGTCGCCAAGACCGAACTCGCCCCGCTTCACCTTCTTGGCAACGATAGCCGCGGCAGCCTCGATAGCCAGCTCTGCTCCTTCGCCGCCTTTGGCTGCGCTACCCGCTCCGTCGGCTACAAAGACCGACAGAAGGGGTTGACCGTCAGCCAGCTGGTCGACTTGGGCCCAGCAGCTATCTTGGCAAGGCGTGCAGGTGTGCGCGTGGGAGGTTCCTACCTCGGACGCGTAGACAAGACGCCAAGTCACACCGAAGCCCAGCCTTTCGGAGCCTCGAGGGGGACTTCGGTGCCCGGCGTCGAGCGCGACACCGAGCGCAGCGAACTGGAAAGCCAGCTAAACAGCTCGCGGAACTTCAGGCCCTGAAGAGACAGAGGTTCCCGGGTGCTGATATTGCGCAGGGTGTCCATGTCCGCTCCCTGAACGCCGATGGCGAAGAACGCAAACTTCTTCGAGGCCTCGCCTTCACGGATGGCCTCGGCAGCCGACGTCCAAGCGTCGGTCGGCTTGCCATCGGTGATGAGGAACACCCAGGGACGGTAGTAAGAGATGCCGTTGGCGCGATAGTCCCGCTTGCGGTCCTCGACCATGTTCAGGGCTTGCGTTATGGCGGCGCCGGTGGGCGTGTCACCCTGGCTTTGGAGCGTCGGCGGGTAGAACGTGGAGGCGCTCGTGAAGGGGGTCTCAACCTTGACGGGACCGAACGTGACGATGCCGACCTCAACGCGCTTCATGGCAAGGGCGTCCGCTGAGAGCTCGTCTCGGAAGGTGGCAAGACCCGCATTCAGCTCATTCAGGGGCTGCCCGTTCATCGAGCCGGACACGTCCAAGAGCAGGATGCAGGGGCAACGAGGCTCCGGATTGCTGGCGAAGTCGTTGGTCTCGAAGGAAATTTGCTCGCTCACGGGTTCTCCCTTAGGTTGCGGGTGTTTCAAGAAGTCTATCGGGGCGGCTCACCGCGCCCTTGCAGGCCTGTCTAGCAAGGTCATGAAAACGGCTCTACTCCTGGAGTTGGGTGCTCGTGCGCTTGGTGCGCCGGTAGTCCCACGGCGGGGTGGGCGACGGCTCTTGCCAAAGGCCGAGCCGGTACTGCCTAGCCTCAACCTGCGCATCCACGTAGAGCCGACGGTCTAGAGGAGGCTGCTCCGACGCGTACTCGACGTAGTGCCATGCCAAGCCCGAAGAAACCTGGGCCAAGTTCACGTCGCGACGCTCGACCAGGACCTTGCCAATCAGACGTCCGTACCGGTCTCGCTTGTGCCACTCAACCGCCACTTCCCGGCGATAGGCCAGAGCAGACAGGCCGCTTTTGACCGTTGGCCCCACGGCTGCCCCTTTTCCGGGGCGTCGATACCAGCGAGCCGAATTTTGTGTTGGACCTTCTCAGCGTCGAGGACGGCTTGCGTAGCCCGAATTTCATTGTGAGTCTCCCCTTGGTTCGATAACGCCTTCTAGCGACCGCTCTTGAGCAGCCTCATGCAGCGAGTTGTCGAAGGTTGAGGTGCGGCAGAACCTCGCTCCTGTTCTTGAGTACGACCTGCTGCGTTTCTGGCTGGTCTGGCATGTCAACAAGAAGCCCGAGGTGCCGAAGCACGTAGAACGCCAAGGCCTGTCTGCATTCGAGCCACACTTCTCCGTTCACCATGCCGAAGTCTGTGGCGATGGCCTGGCGGTGTGCAGACGACAACTTTGGATTGGGAACCAGTGTCAGCGTAAGGACCTTGTTCCACTTCTCGTCTTCTTCCGCCCCTGGCCCAGCTGACGCGGACGGAACCACATTCGTCATCCTGGCGATAACGAAGTCTCGGAACTCGTCGCGGGTGTGGCAGTACGCACGAACGTGCCAACGAAACCCGTCATGGCCGAAGGCGTGTGGGGTGAGCTTTCTTTCGACTGGCTCCGGCCGCGACATCGACTGGTACGTAACGCGCACCCCAGTCCCTTCACGGACGGCGCGCAGCAGGCCGGACACCGTTTGCGGCTCAAGCGCACGCCCAGGTACTGGCATGGCAGCGATAGGCGGGGTCCAACCGAGGAAGGAGGCTTCGGGCGGCAACACGCCAGCCTCCCGCGCAAGCAGCTCATTCAGGTAGCGCGAGGCATTGCTCCCGGGGTACACCGCGCTGAAGCTCTGACCGGCCACGTAAAGACGCGCGCTTCTGTCGTACTCCAGGTTGCTTGGAGCAATCTCCGCATACCTTGCGATGTCCAAAGATGCCTGGGGCACCGAGATGCCAAAGAACGAGACCAGGTCGGACCGGTTCAGCCGACCGTCCCACTGAAGGCGAAAGTCGATGAACTCAAGCCGGCGGTCTTGGCCCCAGCGCGATACCGCTCTTGGTTCGCGCTTCTTCGGAGGTGCTGCGAGCGAGGACGACTTGGGAGACATGGACTAGATTCTTGCACATGTCTATCCATTAGACGCATCTAAAGACTGTGCGTATAATGGATATGCGAGAAGGCTCAAGACTCCCCTCCAGGACTGATGATTTCGTCACCGTTCACACGCCCCCTGCCGTCCGTGGAGACGGGCGCGGCCCTGTGCGCGGACAAAGGAGCGCAGGAGTGAAGGCGCTGCGCAACGCTGAGGCCTTCGAGGCCCTTCGGCAAGGACGAATCTGGAAGCTTCTTGCCTCCGACCTCTCGCCCCTCGTCTTGGCGATGCTGCAATCGCTGCTCGCGGAGGAAGACAAGGTACTTCCTTCCTCGGTTCTCGTCGAGCGTCTGACGCGCGACATCGATGCACTGCGCGGCCAGGGCCACGTCCTGCCGTAAGCGGCCCAGGCGTATATCGCGGACTGGCTCACGCAAGGATGGCTCAGCAGGCGCCTGCCGACAGGAGCCACGGAGGAGGTCTACGAACTGACGGCTGACGCTGTCACGGCCCTTCGCTTCGTCAGCAGCCTCCAGCGCCCGCGAACCGCCGCTACCGAAAGCCGCCTGGCCAACGTGATGCAGCAGGTCCTGCGGCTGGCTGAGGAGACCGACGCCAACCCCAAGACTCGCTTGGCGGCGTTGATGGCCGAGCGTGAGCGCATCGACCAGGAGATTGCCTTGGTCCAGTCTGGAGGCGTCAAGACGCTTCCCGAAGAACGCGCTGTTGAACGAGCACGAGAAATCATCACCCTGGCGCAAGACCTCGCCGGTGATTTCCGGAACGTTCGCGACGCCTTCGACCGGCTGAACCGTGAGCTCCGCCAGAGCCTGATGGAGAACGATGGCAGCCGTGGCGACGTCCTGGAAAACCTGTTCGCAGGCGTCGACCTGATTGCAGAGAGTGGCCCGGGCTGCACGTTCACCGCTTTCTGGCGCCTGTTGACCGACGGTGAGCAGTCCTATGCCCTGACCGAGGCCATCGACGCCGTGACCAGCCGGCAGTTCGCCTGGAAGCTGGAAGCCAGGGAGCGGAAGTTCCTGCAGTCGCTGACGGCGACGTTGATGGCAGAGGGTGGCGAGGTCCATGAGGTGCTGCAGCAGTTCGCGCGGAGCCTCAAGAGCTTCGTCCAAAGCAGGGAGTTCCAGGAGCAGCGCCGCCTGCATACGCTGCTCAAGCAGGCGCAGCAAGCAGCGTTGGCGGCGAAGGACCATGTCCGGGCCAACGAAGGCGTGGAGTTCGAGCTTTCCCTGACCAGCAGCCGGATTCGTTCTGTCTCCCAGTGGTCCCTGTACGACCCGAACCTGCGCATTCCAAACTCGGCGATGGACGACGCGGCGCCGTCGCATCTGAGCATCGAGGACGTCGAAGAGCTGGTGCGGCACTCGGAAATCGCCTTCCGTTCGCTGCGAGCCAACATCAAGGCGCTGCTGCTGGAGACGTCGCAGGTCACCGTAGGGCAGCTGCTTGCGCGCTTCCCTGCCGAACAGGGCTTCGGGTCTGTCGTCGGCTACGTCGCGCTTGGCGCTAAACACGGGGAAGTGGCCTACGGCGCGGAAGTCGTCCACTGGCAGGGCAGCGACGGCGTCGAACGAAGCGCCCGCGTGCCGACCATCTACTTTGTGAGGGAGAGGTTCCTTGAACTTTTCGAATGAAGCCGAGGACCTCGACACTCCGGAAGTCGTCGAGCAGGCAACCAACACGGATGCGGCTGTGTCCTTCGCTGGAGACACCGGCCAACTTCCGCTCGATACCCGGCGGGCACTGGTCCAGTTGCTCCAGGGGCCGTCGGTCGACGGCAGCCGACAAGGAAAGCTTTGGCTTGTGCTGCTGCGCGATGAGGCCGCCATCCGGTCGCGCCTGCACGACCTCTTCCTGGACCTGGTCGTCGACCGCGAGCAGAAGGTCGCCTTCACTCGCCAGGTCGTTGCAGAGAGCATCGACGCCCCCGTTCTTCTGCGTAGAGCCGCCCTCACCTTCCTCGAATCAGCCCTGGTGCTGTTCCTGCGGCAGCGGCTGACGCATGCCGATGCACAAGGTGACCGTGCCGTTGTCTCCAAGGTGGAAATGGTGGAGCACCTGCGCGTCTTCGAGCGAGACAAGAACGTTGACCATGCTCGCTTCGAGCGGCAAATGGAGAACGCGGTCGAGAAGGCCAAGAAGCTGAGCCTGCTGCACAAGCTGCGTGGCGGCGACGAGCGCTTCGAAATCTCGCCCACGCTCAAGCTGCTGTTCCCTGCCGAGGAGATTCAGGCGCTGGCGCAGTCGTACTCGGCCATTGCGCAGGCGGCAGCTCAAGGGGCGGCCGATGGAGAGCTGGCGGCCGACTCCGCCCTGCTGACCCGGCCGTCCAGCGGCGAAGATGAACTTGATGAGGAGGTCGACCAATGAACGCGGTTGTCGCCACCCCGGACCTCTTCCTCGCCGAACCCGCTGCGGACACCGGCGAACGCGACCAGATGAAGCTGCGGCAGATGCAGCTGTTCAACTGGGGCACGTTCCAAGGGCTGCTCCGAGTGGACATCGCCGAACGGGGCTACCTCTTCGTTGGGCCGTCCGGCTCCGGCAAGTCCACCATCCTTGACGCGCACGCGCTGTTGACGACACCTCCGAAGTGGGTTGACTTCAACGTGGCCGCGCGAGAGGCCGACAAGCGCTCCAAGGACCGGAACCTTCTGACCTACGTGCGGGGCGCGTGGGCGCAGCAAACCACCGACTCGGGCGAGTACGCCTCCCAGTTCCTGCGGCCGGATACAACCTGGACGGCGCTTGCTGAGACCTACCGGGACGGCCACGGAAACGTTGTTGTCATCGCACAGGTTCTGTGGGTGCGCGGCAAGTCGACCAGTTCGTCTGACGTCAAGCGCATCTACCTGGTGCTCGAGCGCGAACTTGACCTGCAGGAGCTGCAGTTCTTCCCGGAGCATAACTTCGACGTGCGTCGCTTCAAGTTCGACATGCCCGACGCATTCGTGAAGGACGAGTTCAGCGCCTTCCAGGAACGCTTCCGGCGACTCTTGGGCATCGACAGCGAGCGGGCGCTGCGGCTGCTGCACAAGACGCAGGCCGCCAAGAACCTGGGCGAGCTCAACGACTTCATGCGTGACTTCATGCTGGAGCCGCCTGAGACCTTCAAGCTCGCCGAGAAGCTGGTGGACCAGTTCGCCGAGCTGAACGAGGCCCACCGCGCGGTCGTCTCTGCCCGGCGCCAGATTGAGACGCTCAAGCCGGCACGAGATGAGGCGCAGCTCGCGGAGAAGGCGCGCCTCGAGAAGAACGAGCTCAGCGAACTCTCTGCGGGCGTCGACAAGTACAAGGAGCAGACGCGTAAACGTCTGCTGGAACAAGCGGTTGCCGAGCTCTCGACCGACCTGAGCGGCATGGCCCAAGAGGCCGGCAGACTCAAGGGCATCGAGAAGAACGAGTTTGACAAGCTTCGCTCGCTGCAGGACCAGCGCAGCGGCATGGGCGGCAGTCTGCTTGAGGACCTTTCGGCACAGCTCCAGGAGGCAGAGGCCGCACGCGGAAAACGCTTCCTCAAGCGCGAGGCCGTCAAGGCTGCCTGTGAGGTGCTGGGCTGGGCCACCCCTGACGCCGCGGTGTGGTTCACGCAACGCAAGGACGCAGCCAAGGAGGCTCTGCTGGAGGCCGACGCCAAGCGCGAGGAGCAAGGCGAGCAGACCTACCGGCTTCGCAAGCAGTACGAGGAGCTGGGCGAGAAGCTCCAGAAGACCGCCGTCGAAGTGAAGGCGCTGGAGCGGCAGCGCTCAAGCATCCCGGCTCGCATGCTAGCCGTGCGCGAGCGCATGGCGCGCGAACTCGGCATCCCGGAGGAGAAACTGCCCTTTGCCGGCGAGCTCATGGAGGTCCGCAAGGATGAATCTGAGTGGCGAGGCGCTATTGAACGTGTGCTCGGGAACTTCGCACAGTCCCTTCTTGTGCCGGACAAGCACTACAGCCAGGTTGCGGGCTACATCAACGACACGCACATTGGTGAGCGGGTGGTCTACCTGCGGATGCTGAGTCAGAGTTCCGGTCAGCGCAGCTTCGGCCCGACATCGCTCATTCGGAAGCTGAACTTCGCCAACGCGCCGGAGGCCGAGTGGGTCAAGGAAGAGCTGAAGTCACGGTTCGACTACGAGTGCACCGAGACGGTTCACGCCTTCCGGGCGGCGAGCCGCGCCATCACCCGTGAAGGTCAGGTCAAGCACAACAGCACCCGGCACGAGAAGGACGACCGGTTCAACATCAACGACCAGAGCCGTTGGGTCCTTGGTTTCGACAACGCGTCCAAGCTGGCCTACTTCCGAGAAGAAGCGTTCAAGCTTGCTCAGCAGATTGAGGAAACGCGCAAGGCTCTCGAAACCGCCAAGTCCGAAGAAGCGACCGAGCGCGAGCGGCTCAAGGCGTACACGCAGCTGGCGAACACGGAATGGGACGAGGTCGACGTCGCCTCAGCGCTGGCTCGCATCGAAGCGTTGAAGACTCGAATCGAGCGCGAAAAGGCCGCGCGGCCGGACCTTGCCAGGCTTGACGACGACATCAAGGCACAGGAGACGGTGCACGAACGGTCCCGCAGTGTGCATAGCGACTATCTCGGCAAGATTTCGGCTGAGAAGCGCAAGCTGGAGGAACTCCAGCGCCGAGTCGATGTGCTGAAGCCCGAACTGCTTTCCGTAGAGCTGACGCCATTCCAGAAGCAAGGCCTGGACGAGCGGTACCGCAAGTACCTGCCGGATATGACCTGGGAGACGCTGGACAACTCGACGACGCAGGTGGTCCGCGGCCTCAACGCCGATGAGCGTGAGGTTGGAGAGCGCATCCTGCAGTTGGAGAACAGCGTAGAGCGCCGGCTCGCTGACTTCATCCGTGTGTGGCCGTCGGATGCCGGCGGCCTTGACGCCAAGATGGCCAGCGCACCGGACTTCTTCGCGAAGCTCACACGGTTGGAGACGGACGGGCTGCCGAAGTATGAGCAACGATTCCTGGACCTGCTGCGGGACCAGAGCGCGCAGAACCTCACCATGCTGCAGACCCAGCTGGACCAGGAGCGCAAGGCCATCCGCGACCGCATGACGCTCGTCAACGAGAGCTTGGCGTCTGCTCCTTTCGGTCCCAACACCCACCTGGTCATCGAGACCCAGGAGAAGCTCCTGGAAGACGTCGTAGCGTTCAAGCAGGCCCTCAAGGGTGCCCTGAGCAACATGCTGACGACCAATGCCCGGGAGGCTGAGCAACGGTTTGAGGTCATCAGCGGCTTGGTCAAGCGGCTGGCCAGCCAGGAGACAGTGGACAAGAACTGGCGCGCCCTGGTCTTGGACGTCCGCCAGCACGTGGAGTTCGTCGCCCGGGAGATGAACGAGTTTGGCAAGGAGGTCGAGGTTTACAGGAGCGGTGCCGGCAAGTCGGGCGGCCAGCGCCAGAAGCTCACGGCAACATGCTTGGCAGCAGCCCTGCGGTATCAGTTGGGCGGTCAGGACCGCGCGCTTCCACGTTTCTCGACGGTGTTCCTGGACGAGGCCTTCGACAAGGCCGACGCCGAGTTCACCACCATGGCCATGAACATCTTCAAGACGTTCGGCTTCCAGATGGTTGTCGCCACGCCGCTGAAGTCCGTCATGACCCTGGAGCCGTTTATTGGAGGGGCGTGCTTCGTCCACATCAAGGACCGCAAGACCTCCTGCGTGATTCCCATCGACTACGACGCAGAGGGTCAGCGCCTGCAGATGTCGAGAGGGGCCGGCGATGTCGAAGAGACTGCAGCGGCCTGAGCAGGTCAAGGACTGGCTCGTCCGTCGGTACAACAGCCAGCACCGGGTGTGGCTGGAAGGTGGCGGCGAGTGGCCTCTTGAGGTCAATCTGGGACTGCCTACCGAGGCCGACTTTGCGTCGGACCTCTCCTCGGTCCGCTCTTGGGTTGACGCGTGGGCAGGCTGGCGCGGAGCCGGGGACCTCCGCCATGAGCAGCGCCGGTATATGCGTCTCGGCCCTCAGACGCTCCCATCTGCCGTCGTCCTTGGTCGCCCTGAAGAGGTTGCGGCTTGGTGTGGCCAGGAGCGTCGCTGGACCCGCGCGGTTCAGCGTTACGCCGAGATGGTCGCGCGCTGGCCTCAGCTCCTGGAGCGTCGGGGCCTCGCCAAGCACTTCGACGTACTTGCGGACTACAGCGAGAAGGACTACGCGCGCCTCACCACGGCGCTGGCTTGGGTTCTAGCCAACCCCACCTCCGGTCTTTACGTCCGTCAGCTGCCCTTGGAGGGCGTCGACACGAAGTGGCTGGAAAAGAGAACGGACCTCATCGTGGAGCTGCTAGATCTGCTTCGCGGTGGAGAGCCTTCTGGCGACTTCTACGAGGCCTGTGGGTTGCAGCGAACCCCACACCGGGTGCGCATGCGAGTGCTATGCCCTACCCTCCGGCGGCAGCTTGGTGGGCTGCGGGACATCGAGGCGCCTTTGGAGGAGCTCGCCGCTCTGACCCTCTCGCCCACTGCCGTGCTCGTGGTCGAGAACCAGGAGACCGGTGTTGCCTTACCGGACATGCCCGGCGTGGTTGCGTTCATGCGGCTCGGCGGCGCTGTCGCGGCTTTGGCAACCATCCGTTGGCTGCAGGGCCTTCCGGCGGTCTACTGGGGTGATGTTGACACCCACGGGTTGGCGATTCTGTCGCGGGCCAGGAGGACCTTGCCCGGGCTGACGTCGGTGTTGATGGATGCAGCGACGCTGGAGCGCTACGCCGACCTCGCGGTCCAGGAGCCGTCTCAGCATGGAGAGGCCGAACTCGCGGAACTCACCCCTGCGGAGAGGGATGTCTTTGATGGCCTGCGCAGCGGTCGCTGGGGCGTAAGAGTCAGGCTGGAGCAAGAGCGCATACCCTGGCCGGATGCTCTGCTGGCGCTAGAGGCGGCACTGCTTGGTGCTCAGAGTGCTGCTTCGTCGAGGGCCACAGCATGAGCCGGGGACGCCGCAAGGAGACCTGCGAGTGCTGCGGGTGCGCGCCACACGCACCGCGGCACAGGTGTACGAGCTGTGACCGCTTGGTCTGTGTGTCGAACTGCTGGAACAGGGCGTTCAAGCAGTGCAAGGACTGCCTCGATAAGACGCGCAACGCCTCGCCTAACCGCGTCAGAAGTGACGCTAAGCCGCTGTTCACGCTCGGCGACAACACCAGCGGCAGCACTGGCGGGTATCAGCCTCGCTACGTCATCTGCGGGAAGCGTGGGTCCTGGACCTATCCGCCTTGCTCCAGCTGTGGGTCTACTGGGCCGTTTCGGTTGCCGTCGGAGTGCATTAGACTGTGGCATCGCAGCCGCTGCGCCGGCTCGCCCGCCCACAAGGCACAGCCGGTTCCGGCAGCGCGAGATAGGACGAGTCATGGCTTGGCCGAATGGTCGCTGCTGGCTCGATGTGTGGGCGCATCGAAGTCACGGTGACCGGAGAACTGCCACCATGTCTACATCGTTCACGTCTGTCCAAGTGGACCAGCTGCGGCGCGATGCCCAGCGCCTGCGCAAGCGGGATGCTCTGAGCCACAACGAAGGGCGCTATTCGCGTTGAGTGTTGATTCCCTCAGACCCCGACGGCCAGCGCGAGCATCGCCGGCGGGGTGAGCGCCGGGGCTCGGGAGAGGTCGAGGGCGCGGAACCAGCCGAGGTAATGCTTCAGATAGGACGAGGCCAC
>JADCGX010000053.1 GCA_020248785.1 Burkholderiales bacterium
GCCGTCGCGGCCGTCGGGCGCGACGATTCCGAGCCTGACGCTGCCATCGCCCGGGACCGAGTTCAGGTGCGAGTGCGACATCGCGCCGGGATGGAAGGCGGTGATCTGGTTGTCGTCGAGGTCCGTGGTGATGAAAGCCTGGGCGGTGAAGGTGCCCGGTACATGGCGCAAGTGGCGCCGCTCGATGCCGAGCGCATCCAGCCGCGCCAGGTAGGGCGGCGCATCGTCGCCGACGGTGGCCATCGGCAGGGGCGCGCCCCCCAGCAGCTTGAGGTTGTAGGCGATGTTGCCGGCGCAGCCGCCGAACTCGCGCCGCATCTCGGGCACCAGGAAGGCCACGTTCAGGATATGGACCTGATCGGGCAGGATGTGGTCCTTGAAGCGGCCCTTGAAGACCATGATGGAGTCAAAGGCGATCGAGCCGCAGATCAGGGTGCTCATGCTGTTGATGGGTTTGAGGGCCCGTGAGTCGGTTAGAAGTAGAAGGGATAGACCACGAAGCCCGCGGCGGTCAGCCCGCGCGCCTCGAAGCTCACCCGCACGATGTAGTCGGCGCCCGCAGCCAGTCCTCCATCGACTCGGCTGCGCGGCTCGCCGCTGGCAGCCAGATAATCGGCGGGCGCGAACACTTTGCGAGCCAGCGCGCGGTTCTGCGTGTCGGTCAGCGTGACCTCGATGGCTGGCAGGGCCAGCGTGTAGGTGGCGCGACTGCGTAGTACGGCAGTGAGTTCCAGGATATCGGTGCCTGGCACGGCCTGCAGTTCGGTGCCCACCACCGCAAGCAGGTCGGCCCGCGTGGGCCAGCCCACCGCGCAGCGCAGTGGCTTGCACAGTTCGATCAGCGCGGCACGCGCTGACGGCACAGTGGTGGCCACCTCGACGCGAAAGAGCACCGCCAGTTGTAGCAGTGCGACGATGACCAGTAGCACGGTGCCACTGCCGAAGACCATGGAAAGACCGCGGCTGCGCGGTTTTCGCCGGAGAAAAGCGGGTGAGGAGTCCTCGCTCCGCTCATTGGCGGGCTCCCGCCCGGCAACGGGCACCGCGTACTTGCCTGTGGCCGGGTCGGCTTGCTTAGCTGCGACGTCCTTGGCTCCTCGTCCGGACTGCAACACGCCAGGTTGCGACGGGGCGTCAGCCGCACGCGAAGCGGCCGAAACCGTCGTGGCCCGGATTGCACGACCCGCTTCGGCAGCCGGCACTTGGAGCTGCGACGGCAAGTCGGTGAGGAGGAGGGTCGGCACGCCGAGCGCAGCTTGATCGGCTTCGCCGCGAGCCGCTCGTAATGCCGCGGGTGTGTACACGGGCGCGCTTGCAGCGACGGTGGGAGGTACGCCGCCTGGATCTGCGGCAGATGTGGGGGATAGGGCGAGGGCCGAGGCTGCCGATCCTGACGCAGATGTGCCCGCTTGAGGAGCCGAGCTTGCCGATCGGTCGTCGACGTAGCTGAGACTGCCGATCGCGTCGAATACGTGACGACAGGAGCCGCAGCGCACCAATCCGCCGCGTAGCTTCAACTGGTCGGCGACGACGCGGAACATCGCCTGACACTTCGGACAACGGGTCGCGAGCCCCATGGAATCTCAGTCGATGCGCCTGCCGGCAAGGCAGGTCCAGCCTTCAGTCTGCGCCCACACCCGCAGTTGCACCCCCGAATCGACCGAGCGATACAGCGCTAGTAGTTCGTCCGCCTGCCGGTTGAGCAAGCCGGCAAGGACGAGCGCTCCGCCCGGGGCGACGCGCGCAAGCAGCGCGGGGGCGAGCAGCTTCAGCGGGTTGGCGAGGATGTTGGCAAGCACGATGTCGAAGCGGCCGCTGGGAGAGGTGGGCTCTGCAAGGTCATCCGGGCCAGTGTAGCTGGCGCGCTCTGCCGCGATGCCGTTGGCCAGCGAGTTGTTGCGGGCCGATTGCACCGCTTGCGGGTCGATGTCCACGCCCACAACCGCGGCGGAACCGAGCCGCGCAGCCGCTATGGCCAGGATGCCGGATCCGCAGCCATAGTCGAGCACGCGCTCGCCGCCGCGCACCTGCGCGTCGAGCCAAGCCAGGCACAGCCGTGTCGTTGCGTGGGTGCCGGTACCGAAGGCTACGCCCGGGTCGATGCGGATGTTGATGGCGGCAACTCGGGGCGGCTCGTGCCAGGTGGGTACCACCCACAGCCGCTCGCTGACCCGTGTCGGCGGGAACTGCGCCTGTGTCAACCGCACCCAGTCAACATCCTCAATGGAGCGCGTTGCCCTGATGATGGGTGAGTCAGGTCCGCAGGCCGCCGCCGCTGCGGCCACGACCTGATCCGGGTCGCTGCCCGGGCCGATGAGCACCTGAAGCCGGCTCTCGGGCCAGGCGTGGCGAGCCGGCTCGCTGCCCGGCTCGCCATACAGCGGTGCCTCGTCGGCCGTGTCGGCCTGCGCGTCTTCGACCGCCACCGACAGCGCGCCGGCCGCGAGGAGCGCATCGGACAGCGGCTCGGCCGCGTTCGCCGGCACGATGAGCGTCAGTTCACGCAGCAACGAGGAGGGTGGAGGTCACGCCGGTGCGATCCGAGCCGCTCGCAGGCGCTAGGCCTGATTGAGCTGGCGCGCGGCCAGGCGCTTTTCCAGGTAGTGGATGCTGGTGCCGCCCAGCACGAACTTCTCGTCCATCATCAGGTCGCGATGCAGCGGGATATTGGTGAGAATGCCCTCCACCACCATCTCGCTCAGGGCAATGCGCATGCGCGCCAGCGCCTGCTCGCGCGTGTCGCCGTAGCAGATCAGCTTGCCGATCATGCTGTCGTAGTGGGGCGGCACCATGTAACCGGCATAGGCATGCGAGTCGACCCGCACGCCGGGACCGCCTGGCGCGTGCCAGGCCGTGATGCGACCGGGGCTGGGCGTGAACTTGTACGGGTCCTCGGCATTGACGCGGCACTCGATGGCCGCCCCCTTGGTGACGATGTCGCGCTTGCGCAGCACCAGCTTCTCGCCGGCGGCGATGCGGATCTGCTGCTGCACGATGTCGA
>JADCGX010000054.1 GCA_020248785.1 Burkholderiales bacterium
CGGCGTGCCGCGCCGCGTGACCGAGAAGTTCCGCGCCTACAGCAGCTACAGCGAAGCGTTCCGCGACTGGGCGCAACTGCTGGCGGGCAACCCGCGCTATGCCGATGTGCTGGCGCGCAGCCGCGACGCGCAGGGCTTCGCCTTCGGCCTGCAGCGTGCCGGCTACGCGACCGACCCGCGCTATGGCGAGAAGCTCGTCGCCGTGATCACCGGCGTGGAGGCGGCCCTGAGACGCGGTTAGGAACGGGCATCGACGGTCGCGGGCAGCCGTAGCGGCGGACGTGGCGCCGCGCTCGGTCCGGCTCTCGTTGCGGCCCTCGTTGCGGCCCTCGTTGCGGCCCTCGTTGCAGCCCCGATTGCAGCCCTGATCGCAGCCGTCGTTCCGTTCTCGTTCCGGTCCCCAATTTGCCCCATCAAGTCCAGTCAGTCCGTGCCGTAATTCAACGTAACCCGCAGAGTTCGCACCCATGTCCTCCGGCATTTTCAACATCGGCACTTCCGCCCTGAACGCCGCCTATACCGCGCTGCGGACGGCCGGCAACAATATCGCCAACGTCAACACACCCGGCTACAGCCGCCAGGAAACGGTGTTCACGTCGCAGCAGGGCGACTTTACGGGCAGCGGCTTCGTCGGTCGGGGCGTGATGGTCGCCGACGTGCGGCGCGTGTACAACGACTTTCTGACCTCGCAGGCGCATCAGGCGCAGGCGGGCGCGGCGCAATCGCAAACGCGCTCGCTGCAACTGGCGCAGGTGGCGGCGCTGTTCTCCGACCCGGCCTCGGGCATCGGCGCCAACATCGACGGCTTCTTCCGGGCGATGCAGGACCTGACGCAACGGCCGGGCGACGTGGCAGTGCGGCAGAACGCCCTGTCGGCCGGCCGGTTGCTGGCCGACCGCTTCTCCGACCTCGGTTCGCGCCTGCAGGAGATGCGCAACTCCACCTTCCGCCAGTTGCGGCTGGAGGCCGACAGCGTCAACCGCCTGGCGGTGGAAGTGGCCGACCTGAACGAGAAGATCGCCCTGGCCCGCGGCAACGGCCGTGCGCCCAACGACCTGCTGGACCGGCGCGACAACGCGATCCGGCGCCTGAACGAGTCGGTGCGCGTGACCACCGTCGCGCAGGGCGACGGCTCGATCAACGTGTTCATGGGCAGCGGCCATCCGCTGGTGGTGGGTGCGCAGCCCGGCGCGATCGACCTGGTTCCCGATCCGGTGGACCCGCAGGTGTACCTGATCGGCCTGAAGGCCGGCGCCACGGTGCTGCCGCTGCAGTCCGGCGAGGTCGGCGGCGGCCGCATCGCCGGCCTGATCGACTTTGCGTCACTGGACCTGCCGCAGGCCGAGAACGAGCTGGGCCGTCTGGCGCTGACCCTGGCGACGAAGTTCAACGAGCAGCACCAGCTCGGCAACGACCGCAACGGGCAGCCGGGCGGGCTGTTCTTCAAAGCCATCAACCCCACTGCCTTTGCGGCGGGCACCAACACCGGCACGGGCACGGTGACGGTGAGCGTGGCCGATCCTGCCCAACTGGTGGCGAGCGACTATCGGGTCGACTTCAGCGGCGGGAACTACACCCTGACGCGCGTGGCCGACGGCCGCACCTGGACCAGTGCCGCGCCGTCGTTCGCGCAGGACGGCCTGAACATCTCGCTCGCCGGTACCCCGGCCAGCGGCGACCGGTTCACGGTGCAGGCGGTGCGCAACGCTGCGCGCAACTTCGAGGTCGCCCTGTCGCAACCCGCGCAGATCGCCGCCGCCAGCCCGGTGCAGGCCACGGTGCCTTCGACCAACATCGGCAGCCTGGCGATCGAGGACCTGGTGGTGCTGGCGCCGCGCAACACCAACGTGGCACAGCCGGCCACCATCGACTTCGCGCTGTCTGGCGGCGTGATGCAGTACACGATCACGGCCGGTGGTGTGACCAGTGCGCCGCAGAACTACACGGCCGGCACGCCCATCGTCTTCAACGGCTGGAGTCTCACCACACTGGGTGCGCCGAGCGCGGGCGACTCGCTGTCGATCAGTCCGAATACCGGCGGCACGGGGGACAACCGCAATGCCGTCAAGCTCGCGCAACTGGTCAACCTGCCGCTGGTCGATGGCGGGCCGCTCGGCGGCGCCTATGCCGGGCTCGTCGCGCGCGTGGGCGGCCAGATGCAGGGCGTGGATGCATTCAACGCCGCACAGAGCGCGCTGCTCGAAGACGCGCTGTCGGCCGAGAGCGCAGCCGCCGGCGTCAACCTCGACGAGGAGGCCAGCCGCCTGATGCAGTACCAGCAGCACTACCAGGCTGCGGCGCGCATGATGCAGGTGGCCAGCCGCATCTTCGACGACATCCTCACCCTCGGCCGCTAGCGGCCGACCACCCCCGGGCGTCCCCATGCTGCGCGTGTCCACCGCCAACTTCTATCGCTCAGGCGAGAGCAACATCGTCGAGCGCCAGGCCGAACTGCTCAAGGTGCAGGCGCAACTGGCGTCCGGCAAACGCATCAACTCGCCGGGCGACGATCCGCTTGGCGCGGCCGATGTCAACTCGATCCGCTCGGGGCTGTCGCAGTTTGCGCAGTTCAAGGACAACCAGGGCTATGCGCGCTATCTGCTGAACCTGGCCGATTCGGCCATTGCCGGTGTGGTGCAGACGGTGCAGGACGTGCAGACGCGTCTGGTGGAAGCCGGCAATGGTGTCCTGGCCGACGCCGACCGGCGCACCCTGGCCACCGACCTGGAAGGTCAACTGGCCCGCCTGGTGGGCCTGGCCAACAGCCCGGATGGTGCCGGCGGCTATCTGTTTGCCGGTGCCCGCGAGAACACGGTGCCGTTTGCGCAGAGCGGCACGACCGTGACGTTTGCCGGCGACGATATTCTGCAGAAGTTGGAGATCTCGAAGGACCGCTTCCAGCAGGTCAAGTTCTCGGGCGATGGGCTGTTCCTCAAGGCGCGGGCCGGCAACGGCAGCTTTACCACCGACGCGGCGGCCGCCAACACCGGCTCCGGCTGGATCGACTCCGGAACCGTCACCAATCCGGCCGCGCTGACTGGTCGGCCCTACCGCATCGAGTTCGCGGTGACCGGTGGCGTGACCAGCTTCAGCGTGCAGCGCGACGACGGCGGCGGCGCATTCACCACCGTGGTGCCGGCCACGCCCTACACCGCGCCACAGTCCATCGGCTTTGACGGCATTCAGGTCAGCATCGCCGGGACGCCGGCCAACAACGACCGCTTCGACGTCGCGCCGGCGCCGTACCAGTCGCTGTTCGACACGGTCGCGCGGGCGATCGCCGCGCTGCGCGCGCCGGTGCAGGGCAATGCGGCCGCGCAGGCGCAGTTTCGTACCGATCTGTCGCAGGCGCAGGCCTC
>JADCGX010000055.1 GCA_020248785.1 Burkholderiales bacterium
GACGCCACCCTCCTCGCGCGGCAAGCCGGTCAGCCTCGACCGCAAAGCGGCCGGTCGACCATGGCGGTCCAGTTAAATGGAGAGCCCTGGATTGTTCAATTGCGGCAGCGACTTGGCGCGTCTTGCAGCCGTCAACTGCGGTTTTTAGGTTCAAGCAACGGTCGGAAAAGGGCTTGGGTTGCGGAGCGCCGGCTATGGTGCGTCGTTCCATGGCACCGGTGTCACGACGCTGCGCTCCCAGTCGGCGCGCAACAGACCGTAACCCAGTGAGTCGAAGCGCGCGCCGCCGTCGCGGTGCCAGGCGCGTCGCGCGTGCATCTCCTTCGCGAAGCCGCAGCGCACGAGCACGTGCCGCATCGCGATGTGGTCAGCGCGCGTCTTGGCAAAGATGCGCTCCAGTTGCGGCCAGCGGTCGAACGCACGTCCGCACAGAAACCGCACGGCGGCCGTGCCGACACCGCGCCCGCGCGCGGGGGCGGTGATGCGCAGGCCAAGCTCCGGCTCGCCGTCATCGATGTCCTCGAGGTCGAGCAGGCCCACCAGGCCGATGCGCTGCGCCCCCTGCAGCACCCACAGATGGAGCGACTGTGGTTCGAGAAAGTGGCCGCCGTCGATCCACTCGCGCACCAGGGCCAGCGGCGGCCGCAGGTGGTAGTGAAACGGCCAGTCCTCAGCGGTCAGAAAGTCGACCAGCGCCGCGCCATCGCGCTCGGTGACGGGGCGGTAGGTCAGCGCCGGCAGCTGGTTGGCTGCTGCGTCGCTCAATCGGCCGCTCCGGTCTGACAGGCCGGCATGCTGGCGCGCGCCGCGGTCTGCGATTTGGCCGCCACGTCGGCGACGCAATGCGGGCAGGCGGATCCGCGCGGCGTTCGCCTGCGGTCGAGCCGGTGCACTGCGAGGGATGCCGCGCGCGACCGCAGCCAAGGCCGCGCTTGCCGCCGGACCGGATCATCGCGGTCAGAGGCCGCTGGCGCCGGTGGCGGAAGTACCCTGGGATAGAGCGCAGAGCCAAAGAGGGGGGATATCCGGCGTTTCATGGCGCCGCATACGGCTGAAACAACTCGACAGGATTGCCCGACGGATCTTCGGCCAGCACCTGCGTGCCGCCCGGACCGGTCACCGGCTCGCTGCGCAGCCGGATGCCGAGGCCGCGCAGGCGTGCGAGCGTGGCCGTCAGGTCATCGACCTCGATGACCACGCGGTTCCAGCCGCCGCTGGCCGGCACAGCGCCCGACGGAAGAGGCTTGGCCGCCGACGTCCCCGGTCCGCTGACCCAGAGCGTGAGATCAGCCCGCGCGACGATCGCGAACGGTGGTCCCCAGCGTTCGACGAGCTCGAATCCAAGTGCCGCGTAGAACGACAGCGCGGCATCGACATCGTGCACGAGATAACGGACGGTGGCCATCGACAAGCTCCTCGGCGGTGACCGATCAAGTTCATCACAAGTACGGGCGCTTGGCTAGACCGGCGCCAGGGGCCGATGCGGTTGGCCCGGCAATTCCACGGCAATGCGGTCTCCAGCGGTGACGATGCCGCCCTCCAGCACGACCGCCATCACACCAGCCTTGCGGACCAGTGCGCCGTCGGTCGCATGGTCGAGCACGGCCTGCATCAGGCCGGGCGCGAAGCGATCGATTTGCACACAGGGGTTGCGCAGGCCGGTGATGCGCAGACGCGCGCTGGCGCCGACCTGAAGGACGGTGCGAGTGGGCAGCGCGAGCAAGTTGAGCCCGCGCGTGCTGATGTTTTCACCGAGGTCGCCGGGCGCCACGCGGTAGCCAAGCGTGGCGAGTTCTTCGAACAGCTCGGACTGCAAAAGATGCACCTGCCGCAAATTGGGCTGCGTGGGGTCACGCGCGACGCGCGAGCGGTGTTTGACCGTCTCGCCCATGTGCGCGTCGCCCTGCACGCCGAGACCGGCCAGCAGCGTGATCGACGGCTGCACCGCCTTGCTGAACTGATGCCCCGCGCTGGCGGCCACGGCGACGACGCTGGGCATCAATGGTCAGGGCCCAGCGACGTCAGACCGCGCGCCCACGCGTGGCGATTGAACCTGCGCGGCATCAGCCGGCGGCGCCCGCCGCACCTGCGGCATCGCGCGCCCGCATCTTGGCGGCGATGTAGGCCGAGTCCGGCACGTGCAGCAGGCCGGCCACCTTGCGCATCAGGTGCAGCTCGTGTGCTGAAAGCGCGGCGTCGGCGTAGGCCACCTGCCACATCAGCTCGACCATCCGCTCCTTCTGCGGCTGGCTGAAGTGCTGATTGATGAGCGAGGTGAACTGGTAGTAGTCATTGGCGGCAGCCATCTCGGCCTCGGCCAGTTGCAGCAGCTCCTCGGCCTGCGCCGCGGTGAGGCCAAACTTCTCGTGGACCGCACGCAGGGCAACGTCGCGCTCCTGCGCGCTGCGATCGCCGTCGATCCGCACCGCCTCCACCAAGAGCGCGGCAGTGGCCAGGCGCAGAGCGTGCTCGGGCTCGGAGCTGCGGTCGTTGACGATGTTCTGGTCGAAGAACTGCTTCAGGGCGCGGAGCATGCTGGAGGTCGAGGCGAAGGTTGTTCAAGCATACGGCGCCGGCACAAGCCCGCACAGTGCCGTGACGCGACCTGTTGTGACGTGACCCGCTGTCGCGCGACCGGCCCGTGCGCGACGGGAGCGCCGGACGCCGCGGCATGACGCGTTCATAGGCGCGTTCATAGGCGCGGGCACAAGCGCGGGCACAATCGACCCTGCAGTGAGGCCCGCTTGAACCCGCACGAACACGAACTCGTCTATCCCTGGCCCGACGTTCCGGCCGCAGGGACGGTGCACAGCTTGCGCCCGGGGCTGCATTGGCTGCGCATGCCGCTGCCGTTCGCGCTCGATCACATCAACCTCTGGCTGCTGGACGACGAGATCGCGGGCCGGCCAGGCTTCACCATCATCGACTGCGGCATCGCCTCGGACGAGACCAAGCAGGCCTGGGAGTCGGTCTTCGACACCGTGCTCGGCGGCCGACCGGTGCTGCGCGTGCTTGCCACGCACTTCCATCCCGACCACGTGGGCCTGGCGCAATGGCTCACCGCGGGCGGCGCGCGCAGACGCTGGAGCGCGCCGCTGTGGATGACCGCCACCGAGTACGCCTATGCGCGCTTTCTCGCGGCCGGCTCGGACGACGCCAGCGGCGACGGTGCTGCGCGCCACTTTGCGCGGCATGGTCTGAGCGATCCGGCGGCGCTGGCCAAGGTGCGCGCCCGCGGCGGCGGCTACTACCCCAAGCTGGTCCCGGCGGTGCCGGGCTCGTACCGGCGCATCATGGACGGCGACGGCATTGCCATCGGGCCGCACGGTGCCAAGCGCGTGTTCCGCGTGATCGTCGGCCACGGCCATGCGCCCGAGCATGCCTCGTTGTATTGCGAGGACGACAGGCTGCTGGTCAGCGGCGACATGGTGCTGCCGCGCATCTCGACCAACGTGAGCGTGTTCGATCTGGAGCCCGAGGCCGATCCGTTGCCGCGCTACCTGCACTCGCTCGACCGTTACGCGGCGCTGCCGGCCGACACGCTGGTGCTGCCCTCGCACGGCAAGCCGTTCATTGGCCTGCATCAGAGAATCGCGCAGCAGCACGGCCATCATCGCGACCGGCTGGCGGAGGTGCTGGCGGCCTGCGCGCAGCCGAAGACCGCGGCCGAGATCGTGCCGGTGCTGTTCAAGCGCGAGCTCGACCTGCACCAGCTGACCTTCGCGCTCGGCGAGGCGCTGGCGCATCTACACGCGCTCTGGCATGCGGGACAAGTGCAACGACAGGAGGGGAACGATGGGGTCTTTCGCTTTCGGGCGGTGGCGGACTGAGCTGCGCGCGGCGGCGTGCGTCGCGCTGGCCGCAGCGGGCCTGGCGCTGGGCGGCGCCGCCAGCGCATCGGCGCAGGCGCCGGTGGCCGATGGGCCGTACGTCGGCACGCTGCCCTGCGCAGATTGCGCGGGCATCCGCACCGTGCTCACGCTGTACACGCTGGGCGGGCAGCCCTACGCCTACCGCATGACGGCCACCTACCTGGGCACGCACGACGGCGACCGCACCGAGGAGCGCATGGGCCCGTGGGCGCGCGTGGACGATGGCAAGCGCGTGCGGATCGAGCCGTTCAATGAGAACGCGCGCCAGAACTTCCGGCGCGTGGACGCCAACACGCTCGCGCTGCTCGACCGGCAGGACAAGCCGGTCGCCACACAGCAGGATGTGACGCTCAAGCGCGACACCACCGCCACCGCACCTCGCCTGTCGACGCCGCCCACGCTGTATCGCGGCACGCTCACGCGCCTGGACGATCGCTTGATGCTCGCGCCCTGTGGCGGCGGCAAGGCCGTGCGCGTCTATGACGTCTCGCCGGAAGCGATGATCACCGCGGCGCTGACCGACCTCGGCTTCGACAAGCGTGGCCGCATGTATCTCGAGGCCCATGGCACGACGCGTGAGGGCGCGCTGGTGCTGCATCGGCTCAACCGGGCCGGCGTGGAGATGAGCTGTCCCAAGGAGCCGGTGGCGTTCCGCGCGCAGGGCAATGAGCCCAGCTGGGGCCTCGTGTCAACGCGCGAGCGTGTGAGCTTCATGCGGCTTGGCGAGACGGCACTGAATGCACCGCCCCTGCCGCTGTCCTGGCGTTGGCCCGGCGGGCGCGGCGACCGTGCCACGGCGACGATCACAACTGCAACCGAGAGCAGTGCCCTGACGGCCGTGCTCACGCCGCGCGTGTGCCGCGACACGATGGCCGATGCTGTCTATGGCTTCACGGCCAGCGTGCGCCTCGAACGGCCCACGCCGGGCCGCGAGTTCAAGGGCTGCGCCTTCCTCGGCACCTCGCCACTGCCCTGATCGATGGCACCATGAGTTCAGACCAACAGCAGCGGCCCGCCACGCAGCTCGTCACCGGCGGGCGCGGGCGCGAGACCTTCGAGTTCGTCAACCCGCCGATCGTGCGCGGCTCCACCGTGCTGCATCCGACGGTGGCCGACATGAAGGCGCGCATCGCCGCGCGCAACGCGGGCGCCGATGAGCCCATCACCTACGGGATCTATGGCGGCCCGACCCACCAGGCGTTCTACGAGGCGCTCAACACGCTCGAAGGCGGCCACCGCTCCTGGGCGCTGCCCTCGGGCCTCACGGCCTGCGCCATCGCGCTGCAGGCGTTCGTCCGCAGTGGCGACCATGTGCTGGTGCCGGATTCGGTCTACGGGCCCGTGCGTCGCTTCTGCAACGACACGCTGGTGCGCTTTGGCGTGCGCACCACCTACTACGACCCCCGCATCGGCGCCGAGATCGAACGGCTGTTCACGCCGACCACCAGGGTGCTATGGCTGGAGTCGCCTGGCTCGCACAGCTTCGAGATGCAGGACGTGCCCTTGCTGGCCGCGATCGCCCGCGCCAAGGGCGCGATCAGCGCGATCGACAACACCTGGGCCACGCCGTTGTACTTCCAGCCACTGAAAGTCGGCGTCGATCTCAGCGTGCACGCGGCCACCAAGTACATCGGCGGGCACTCGGACCTGCTGATGGGCACGGTTACGAGCAATGAGCGCGCGTGGCCGCAGCTACGCGAGGCGCTGCACGCCTACGGCCTGACCACCAGCCCCGACGACTGCGCGCTGGCCCTGCGCGGCCTGCGCTCGATGGCCGCACGGCTGGTGCAGCACGAGGCCAATGCGCGCACGCTGATCGCCTGGTTCAAGGCGCAGCCCGAGGTCGAGCGCGTGCTGTACCCCGGCGACGCGGACGATCCGGGCCACGCGCTGTGGAAGCGCGACATGACGGGTGCCTGCGGGTTGTTCGGCGTTCTGCTGAAAACCGGCATCGCCGAAGCCAAGGTCCATGCCTTCATCGACAGCCTGCAGCTCTTCGGGCGCGGCTATTCCTGGGGCGGCTTCGAAAGCCTGCTGATCGCCAGCTTTCCCGAGCGCACCGTGACACCCAACCCGTTCACCGGCCGGCTGTTCCGCGTGCACGCGGGGCTGGAGGACACACGCGACCTCACCGCCGACCTGGAGCGCGGTTTCGCAGCCTTGCGCGGGTAACTGAAGCGCCGAAAAGCTGACGCATGGGGCCGCTCAGTTCGACCCATCGGCGACATCCCGGCCGGCCGGATGGTGACATTGGCGGCTGCGGGCCAGAGTCAGCGAAGCCAGCCGGCGCCGGTGCCCGCGGCTCAACACAGTTCGGTCTCGACCGAAGCAATTCGACCGCCGCCTGCGGCACATTCCTGGTTGACTTCAACCAACCTTGAACCGACTCCATGGCCTTGACCTGCTTCATTCGATATCAGATCGACCCCTTTCAGCGCGAGGCATTCAAGCAGTACGCCGAAGCATGGGGCCGAATCATTCCGCGTTGCGGCGGTAATCTGATCGGCTACTTCCTGCCACACGAAGGCAGCAACGATGTGGCGTGGGGCCTGATTGGGTTTGACACCATGGCAGCCTATGAACGCTACCGACTGACGCTCAAGGCCGACGCCGAGGGACGTGCCAACTTCGAGTTGGCCCAGTCCCAACGCTTCATTCTTCGCGAGGAGCGAACTTGGCTGGAGGATGTCAGCGCTACGCGCGATGTGGCGCGGCAGGTGACGCCGTGATCGCGGTCATTTTTGAAGTGGAGCCGAACCGTGGCGCAGCGAGCCGCTACTTCGAGATTGCAGCCGCTCTGAAGGCCGAGCTGGAGTCCATTGACGGCTTCATCTCCGTCGAGCGATTCGAGAGCCTTGCAAAGCCCGGGCGATTCGTGTCCTTGAGCTTCTGGCGCGACGAAGCCTCGGTTCGCACTTGGCGTTGCCATGGCATGCATCGCCGCGCTCAGCAGGAAGGCCGCACTGACGTACTCGCCAATTACCGGCTCCGGGTTGCGATGGTGGTGCGCGAGTATGGGTTGCATGAACGAAACGAGGCGCCCTCAGACTCGCGCAGCGCGCTAATCTGACTCAGGTGAGCACCCCCCATGAACCCCGGCTGGCACGCGTGGCGGCCGTCGTGGCCGACCCGGCGCGGTCACGGATGCTGGCCTACCTGTTGGCCGGCGAGTACGCCAGCGCCGGCGAGCTGGCGCGGGCTGCATCGGTCACGCCAGCCACGGCCAGCGGCCATCTGGGCAAGCTGCTGGATGCGAGGTTCGTGGTGTGCGAGCCCAGAGGCCGTCACAGGTACTACCGCCTGGCCGACGCCGAAGTCGCGCATGCGCTTGAGGCATTGGCCCTGGTTGCCGAGCGCGACGCTCACGACGCCGCGTGGGCACATCCACAAAGAGCTCGGCTGCGCCTGGCGCGATGCTGTTACGGCCACCTGGCAGGCCAGCTCGGGGTTGCGGTCTACGACGCCCTTCAACGGGGAGGACGCCTCGCATCGACCTGCAGCGGCTTCGAACTCACGGACTCGGGTCGGGCGTGGCTCGAACGGTTGGGGCTGATTCCCAGTCCGCCCAACAGCCGGCGTCGCTTCGCGTACCGCTGCCTCGACTGGTCCGAACGTCGCGACCACCTCGGTGGCCAACTGGCAGACGAGCTTTACCAACACTTCACCAGCAAGGGCTGGCTGCGCCGCGCGTCCGGCAGGGCGGTTGAAGTGACGCCAAACGGTCAACAGGAGCTGCTGCCCCAATTGAACGACGATGCCGCCTGAAACCGTACGTGTGGCTCTGCCGATGCACTTGTACCGCGATGCCAGTGCGTTGAAACGACTTGCTCGTCCGCTTTGAGGTTGCGCCTTGAGGGTCCGTTCATGGCCGGACGGAGGCCTCACCAAGAAGCCACATTGCGGACATTGCTAAACATCGCGGCGCCCGTCAACGACTCTGCTGCTTACGCCGTCGGCTGCCTTGCTCGGGCACGGGCCAGTCCCTTGAGGCGCGACTCGCGCAAGTGCTGCAGCCCGCGGATCGCGCGCGAGCCGTACCAGCTGGTCATTTCGGCATCGATCAGCTCGACGGCTGTGCGCGGGAAGAGCCTGGCGAGCTCAGCGCGATCGGCTTCGTTGAAGAGATACGGCTCGCTCGACAGCAGCACGCGGTCCACGCGGGGGACCTCGATGGTCAGATCGACCGCGGGGTAGCGCGCGGCGCCCGCGAAGCCGCCGGGCGGATACGGCACTTCCCAGCCCACGCGCTGCAGCATGCCGGCGATGTAGGTGTCGCTGGCAACCGTCATCCACGGTTCGCGCCAGATGAGGTAGAGCACGCGCTCCCGGGGCCACTCGGTGGCGCGGCAGGTCGCGAGCTCCCGCTGCAACTGCGCGCACAGGTCCTCGGCCGCCGACTCCGCCTGGAACAGCACGCCCATCATTCGGTACAGGTGCAGGTTGTCTTCGGGCAGTTGCGGATGCGTGACCACGATGAAGGGCACGAACTCGCGCAGTGTGTCCGTGAGGCCCGCCTCGTTCTCGTCGACGTTGACGATCACATGCGTGGGCGCGAGTGTGCGCAGCCGCTCGAGGTTCACGTCCTTGGTGCCGCCCACCTTGGGCAGCGCGTCGATCGCCGGCCGCGGATGGACACAGAAGCCCGTGCGGCCCACCAGCCGATCGGCCACGCCCAGGTCGAACAGCAGCTCGGTGATCGACGGCACCAGCGAGACGATGCGGCATGGCGCGCCGGCCGGCCGGTGCTCGACACCAAGCGCGTCGACGAGCGGATTGAACGCGGGCGCGGCAGGCATGGCGAGCGAGCCTAGTGCGGTGCCTTGGCGTCCGCAGTCGAAGATTCCGCAGCCGCGCCTGCATTGCCTGCCATGTTCGTGGCACGTGGTTTCCGCTGGCGGCGCGCAAAGGCGCGGTCGAACACGGCGTTGGGCAACAGCCGCAAGAGCTTGGCCACGAGCCCCATCTGCCACGGGATCGTGACGTAGCTCGCCTGCCGCGCGATGGCCTCGGCCGCCTTGCGCGCGAACACGTCGGCATCCGTGAGGAACGGCATCGGATACGGGTTCTCGGCCGTGAGCGGCGTGCGGATGAACCCGGGCGAGATCGTGACGACCTGCACACCCGTGGCGCGCAGCCCCACCCGCAGGCTTTCGAGGTAGGTGATGGTGGCGGACTTCGAGGCGCAATAGGCCTCCGTGCCGGGCAGGCCGCGGATGCCGGCCACGCTGGCGATGCCGACCAGCGTGCCGCGCCGGCGCGCGCGCATGGGTGCGATGAACGGATGGAAGGTGTAGGCCATCGCGAACACGTTGGTCTCGTAGATGCGCCTGAGCTGCGCGAGGTCTTCGTAATGCTCGGTCAGCACGCCGTGCGAGATGCCGGCGTTGGCGATCACGATGTCGGTGCCGCCGCTCGCGGCCGTGGCCTCCTCGAAGGCGCGCGCGGCGGCGATCAGCGCATCGGCATCGGTGACATCGACGGCGTACAGGTGATGCGCGCCGGGCAGGGTGGCGGCAAGTTGCGCCAGCACGTCGCGCCGGCGCGCCACCAGACCGAGCGTGGCGCCGCGCCGTGCGTACTCCTGCGCCAGCGCGGCACCAATGCCGCTCGATGCGCCCGTGATGAAGACGTTCATGCCGGCCGCAGTGCGCTTACTTGAGCTTCACCGCCGTGCCGCTGACGGTGACCATCAGCATGCCGCCGCTCTGGCCCACGGTCTCGTAGTCGATGTCGATGCCGATCACCGCATCGGCGCCCAGGCGACGCGCCTGGGCTTGCGCTTCCTCGAAGGCAATCTCGCGCGCGCCGCGCAGTGCGTTTTCATAGCCGCCGGCACGGCCGCCGACGATGTCGCGGATGCCCGCGAAGAAGTCGCGAAAGGCATTTGCACCGACGATGGCCTCGCCGGTGACGATGCCGAGATGGCTGTGAACAGCGCGGCCTTCGACCGTCGCGGTGGTGGTGAGCAGCATGTGAACGCTCCGCAAGACAAGGCGTGCGGCCATCATAGACGCGGTGACTGCGCCGGGCTGCCGTGGCGCGGTCGTACAGGGCCAGAAAGCAAAACGGCCCGCGCCAGGCGGGCCGTGTCCAGATGCAATGACTGCGTCTACTTCTTGGCCGATCCGCTGCGCTCGCGCCGGGCGCGCTCGACCAGCGCATCCAGCGTGGCAATGAACTGATCGAGACCGCCGGCGTCGGCCGGCGAGCTGATCCACTTGCCATCGACCGCCACGCTGGGCGTGCCGTCGATGCGATACGCCTTCCAGATCTGGTCGGCCTGGTTGGTGCGCGTGGACACCGTGAACGAGTTGTAGTTGTCCATCCACAGCTTGCGGTCCACGCCCTGCGCGGCCATGAAGTCAGCGATCTCTTTCTGGTCGAGCAGGCGCCGCTTGTCCTTGTGATACGCGGTGAACACACGGGGGTGCAGGTCGTCGATGCGCTTCATCGCCTCCAGCGTGTAGTACAGGCGCGTGTGCGGTGCGCGCTGCGCGTCAAAGGCGACCGGAATGCGGCGATACACCACGTCCGCAGGCAGCGTCTTGCGCCAGCGCTCCAAGTGGGGTTCGACCGCGTTGCACGCCGGGCAGCCGTACCAGAAGAACTCCAGCACCTCGACGGCATTGCCACTGACCGGTTGCGGCGGACGCACCGCCTTGAATTCCTTGCCCTCGGCCGGTGTGAAGCCGCGCTGCTGGGCGAGGGCTGCGAGCGGGCCGGTGGCCAGACCGGTGGCGGCCGCCACGGCGAGCAGTCGGCGGCGGGTCAGGGGCGAGTCGATAGTCATCGAGGCGTCCTTGCGTTCTTGCGTTGGATTGGATGAAAAGCTAACGAATCGGGCGAGGCTGCGGCTGACCTGCTACAACCACCGGATACAAAGTGCCGCGGCTCCAGCGCGTCCTGCCTAGTTGGTTCTGACAATCTGCGAGTCGATATTGTTCTCGGCGAGCATCTTTCGAATGCGATTGATGTCTTCCATCGTGCCATAGGGGCCAAGGCGCACGCGATATAGCGGGGCGCCGCCCTGCTCGATGGGCAGCACGGTCGCATCCAGACCAAGCAATGCCAACCGGGCGCGCAGGCCGTCGGCGTCCTGCGCGGTGCGAAAGGCACCGGCCTGCAGCAAGAAGCGCGTGCCGTCGCCCTTGCTGCCCTCGGCGGCGGCTTGGGCGGCCTTCTCGGCGGCGGCCTTCACATCGGCGGCCGACTCGATCTTCGGCGCATCGGCCTTCTCGGGCAGCGGCGGTGGATTGGGCGCCTGGCCATAAAGGGCCTTGTTAGGGTCTTGCAGCTTGCCGTCCGGTCCGGGCTTGAAGTTCTCGGTCGGCCGCTGGACCTTGTTGACGAACGGAATGGGGGCGTTGGTCAGATAAATTGCCGCCGCCACCGCGATCCCCAGCCCGACCACCAGCCCGAGCACGAAGCCGATCAGTGTGCTGCCGTGTTGGCGCGAAGCGATCAAAGTAGACATGAACTGCGTCTGAATTGAGTAGGCGATGCTATCGCCTTATGCCCGCGGTGCCAGCCGCAAGATGCGCATGCAGGACTTGCCGGTCGTAATGCAATCCGAGGCGAAAGCGAGTGAGTATGTTGCCCGCCAGCGCGCCCACGACCGGGCGTGCCGTCATGGATGTGATCCACTTCTCGAACGTGCCGGCCGGCTGCGACACCACGCCCACGTCGTCCAGCGCCAACGGCCCCCACTGCATGCGCGGTAGATAAAGCGTGTTCAGGCCGCGGCCGCCGAGTGTCGCCGCCGCTCCATGTGCACCTTCGAAGCGCGTCCACTGCGGGTGGCGGGCGGCCCAGCGCGTCAGCAGTGTGTGCGACACCATGGTGAAGGATGCGCCGGTGTCCAGCAGCATGCCGAAGCGCTCGCCATCGACTTCGGTCTCGGTCCACGGAAAACCGCTGCGCGGATGCACGGGCATTTCGAGCGAGACGCCGTCCGCGGCGACACTGGGGCCCTGGCCCAGCGTGAAGCGCGCGGCCGGATAGTCAAAGACGGCGCGGTAGCGGCTCAGGACGTGGCCGGGCAGCATGCCGTCTGCATGAATGCCTGACGCCTGCGGCAGGATGTTGGACGATCCGATCAACACGCTGGTTCGATCCGGGTCGAGCTCGAGCACGAGTCCCCCGAGCGCGGCCGAGACAGGCCGGGCAGAAGAAAAACGCGCGCCGTCCTCCTCGTAGATCTCACCGAGGACCAGGCCAAGAGTCGATGCCAGTGCCTCCGTCAGCAGAAAGTGACCGCCGCCGCTGTCCACGAGGAAGTCAGCCTCGACCGTTCGCCCTGCCGCGCCAGCGACGCGCAGCCTTACAACCGGTCGGTCGCCTGCGGTCGCCATTGGCACGGTGACCGCCGCTGGCGACATGGCAAGGATGCCGGGTGCAACGCCAGCGCACAGTGCGGCGCTCGCGCAGCGCAGCCATTCGCGCCGATCGTGGCGGGGCGACGAGTCGTTGCCGTGGTTCACATCCGCTCCGGCGCACTAACTCCCAGCAGCGCCAAGCCGTTGCGCAGCACCCGGCGCGCGGCCAGCAGCAGGGCGAGCCGCGCGTCGCGCAGCGCGGCCTCGTCCACCAGCACCCGCTCGGCATTGTAGAAAGCGTGGAAGTCGCCCGAGAGATCCTTGAGATAGAAGGCCAGCTGGTGCGGGGCCAGCTCGGCCGCTGCATCCGCCAGCAGTTCCGGGTACGCCGCCAGCCGCTGCAGCAGGGCCTGCTCCTTCGGCGCCACCAGCGGCGCGAGATCGAGCGTCAGCGCACGCGCCTCGTCGAGCACGAAGCCGCGCTCGGCCGCCTGCGCCAGCACCGAGCAGATGCGCGCGTGCGCGTACTGCACGTAGTAGACGGGGTTGTCCTCGCTCTGCGACAGCGCCAGGTCCACGTCGAACGTGAACTCGGTGTCGGCCTTGCGCGAGGCGAGGAAGAAGCGCGTCGCATCGCGCCCCACCCAGTCCAGCAGGTCGCGCAGCGTGACGAAGCTGCCCGCGCGCTTGGACATCTTCACTTCCTCGCCGCCGCGCATCACGCGCACCATCTTGTGCAGCAGGTAGTCCGGGTAGCCAGCGGGCACGGCGACACCCAGCGCCTTGCCCGCCGCCTGCAGCCCAGCGCGCACACGCGGCACGGTGCCAAAGTGATCCGACCCCTGCACGTTGATGACCTTGGTGAATCCGCGCTGGAACTTGGTCACGTGGTAGGCGACATCGGGCACGAAGTAGGTGAACGTGCCGTCGGACTTGCGCATCACGCGGTCCTTGTCGTCACTGGACGGACCGCCAAAGCCCTCGATGTTCTTGATCTCCGTGGTCCTGAGCCACAGTGCGCCCTCGGCCTCGTAGGTCAGGCCCGAATCGACCATCGCCTGCACCGCGGCCGCCACCTTGCCTTCGGAATACAGCGAGGACTCGAGGTAGAACACGTCGAACTGCACGCCAAAGGCCGCCAGATCCATGTCCTGCTCGTGGCGCAGGTAGGCCACGGCGAAGCGCCGGATGTTGTCGAGGTCATCGGCATTGCCGCTGGCGGTCACCGGCGTACCGTCGCGCGCGGCGTGGGTCTTGCGCTCCAGGAACTCGCGCGCGATGTCCACGATGTAGTCGCCGCGATAGCCAACCGCCTCTTCGTCGATGCTCTGGCCTTGCAACTGGCGCACGCGCAGTTGCACCGCCTTGGCGAGCGCGTCGATCTGCACACCAGCGTCGTTGTAGTAGAACTCGCGCGTGACCTGCCAGCCTTGTGTGGCAAGCAGCTTGGCCAGCACATCGCCCAGCGCCGCCTGGCGCGCATGGCCCACATGCAGCGGGCCAGTGGGGTTGGCCGAGACGAACTCCACCATGACGCGCTCGCCCGCGTAGGTGGCCACCGTGCCAAAGCAGTCGCGCTCGCGCAGCACCTGGCGAACCACCGACTGTTTGGCGCCGGCCGCGATGCGCAGATTGATGAAGCCCGGCCCGGCGATCTCCGCGTGCTCGACAAGGCCAGCCGCGGCAGGATTGATCTTCAGCGCATCGACGATCGCGGTGGCGACCTCGCGCGGATTCTTCTTCAGGCCCTTGGCCACCTGCAGCGCCACGTTGCACGCGAGATCGCCATGCGCCTCCACCTTGGGGCGCTCCAGCTCGATGCTGGCGTCACTGGCGCCGAGGCCTGAAAGCGCCTGGCGGATCAGGTCGATGACCTGCTGTTTGTGTTGAGCGAGCAAGGCAAAAACTGCGATGGTGAACGGGGGCCGCGCAGTGTACCGACCGGGCGGCGCGGCCTGGGTGCGGGGGGGGCGGGGCCGGGCCGCTCGAGCAACCCGGCTCGCCACGGCGTCAGTTGGCGTGCTCGCGCATGAAGCTGGCCGCCAGTGCGCCGGTTGCGGTGCGCAGTTCGAGCCGGTCAGCCTCCATGTGCAGGGTGCTCACGGTGCCCAGCGCCTTCAGGTACGCGTCTTCCTGCGCGGCGAGGCGGTCGTCCGGGCAGGCCATGCGCGTGCTGGCCGCGGGGCTCAGCTTGAGCGTGGCGCCCGACCGCGTGTAGCGACCCATGTAGCGGTTGCAGCCCGAAGAGCCACTGAACCGGCCCTCATCGTCGAACGCCAGCGTGATGATGGAGCCGCTCAGCAGGCCCTGCACCGCACCGCGGCCGTTGTTGAGGGCCGTCGCGCGCCAGCTGGTGCCGGCGAGCGTGCTGGACTGCGGGTCGAAGGTGGCGCGGACCGCGCCGTCATCGCCCAGCAAGTGCAGTTGGCCGTTGGTCACGCGGTAGGCCTTTGCGCCGCTTACGGCGAGCAGGAAGACATCGGCCTGCTTCATGACCTCCGGCGGGCAGGCCATGCGCGTGCCCGCGCCCGGCGAGGGGAAGCTCAGCGCGCCGCCTTGTGCCATGTAGCCGATGCTGAAGCGGTTGCAGCCGTCGCTGCCCAGGGCACGGCCGCCTTCGAAGCGCAGCGTGGCCGGCGCGTCGCGCACCAGTTCAACGCCGGGTAGCTTGGCCAGGAGCCATGCGGACCCATCGAGCGACGGCGTGCTGTCGGTCGCGGTTGTCGTCGTGCACCCAGCCATCGCGATCATCAGCAGGGCAACCAGCGCCCTCGAGCGTGGCGACATCGTGGATCTCCTTGATTCAGGTTGGGTGCCGCGCATTTTGCGGCCTGCAGGGCTGGCCCTCCTAAGCCACTGTCGTGCCGAACAGCCGGCCAACCAGCGCGGTCAGCGCCATGGCCGCGGCGCCCCAGAACGCGACGCGCATCGCGCCGATGCTCATCTTCGCGCCACCCGTATAGGCCGCCAGCGCACCCAGGGCCGCGAGCAGCACCAGAGAGGTGCCGGCGACCGCGGCCACCATGGCACCCATGGGCACCAGCGCGGCGCAAGCCAGCGGCACGGCCGCGCCAGCCGCAAAAGTGCCGGCTGAAGTGAACGCGGCCTGGAGCGGCCGCGCGGCCAAGTGCTCGCTGATGCCGAGTTCGTCACGCGCGTGCGCCGCCAGCGCGTCCTTGGCCGTCAGCTGGTCGGCCACCTGAGCGGCAAGGGCCTCGTCCAGCCCGCGCGCCACATAAATGGCGATCAGCTCGCGCCGCTCGGCCTCCGGCTCGGCAGTGAGTTCGGCGCGTTCGCGCGCGAGGTCGGCGTTCTCGGTGTCCGACTGCGAGCTGACGCTGACGTACTCACCGGCGGCCATCGACATCGCACCGGCCACCAGCGCCGCCAGACCCGCCACCAGCACCTCGCCACGCGCGGTGCCCGCCGCCGCCACGCCGACAATCAGGCTGGCGGTCGAGACAATGCCGTCGTTGGCACCCAGGACGGCGGCGCGCAGCCAGCCGATGCGTTCGGTGCGGTGGCGTTCGAGGTGACGGGCTCGCATGGCAATAGCAGCAGTCGGGGGAAGCCCATTGTCACCCAGCGACCGGCGCGCCGCCTTGATCTGCGCAACAAGTAGCGCATCCCCCAGAGAAGCCGGGGTCCTTCAGGATTGCGGCCCCCTCAGCGGGGGCAACCGCAATCCGAGGTCAAGGGCTCCCCATGGTGAAAACAACGCGGCAGTTCGCAAGGCCCCCAACAAACCTCTCGCGTACTTCCGCAAACATCAAACTTCTACTGCATCCCCGCAGAGCCGGAGCCTGCCTTGTAGCTAGGCGGACTTGAGCCCGAGCAGCTTAAATGCATGCGTCCAGTGGTTGTTCTGACGGGCGTAGCGGATCCACAGCATTGCCAGCGGCTCCAGCACACGCGCACCGTCGAGCGCACCGATGTCGATCAAATCCCAGCCGAACTTGGCGAGGATGTCGAGCACCTGCTGTTTTGCCTGCGCGTCGTTGCCGGCGATGAACATGGTCGGCGGGCCGCCCGCGAGCTGCGGATTGACCATGTGCGTGGCGGTCACGATGTTGAAGGCCTTGACGACCTTGGCCTGCGGCAACCAGCCCTGGATCTGCTCCGCCCTGGAGGTCGTATAGCCAAGTGCCAACTCCCCTCCGACCCGCGTGAAGTCGAGTGGGTTGGTGGCGTCGATCAGCAACTTGCCGGCCAGATGGGCGGCACCGGCGAGCCGGACGGCCGCCTCGGTGCCCTCCCACGCCGTCGAGAGAACGGCGAAGTCGCCCGCCCTGGCCGCCTCCGCAAAGCTGGCGGCGCGCGCCCCCGGTCCGATGGCGGCGAGCGCCTTGCGCCCACTTTCGCCGTGCGGATCGCGCGTGCCGACAATGACCTGATGGCCGAGCCCGATGAACCCCTTGGCCAGATGCTGACCGACGGTGCCGGTACCGAGAATGGCGACTTGCATGTTGATCTCCCGATGAATGGATGGGTCGGTGCGACCCGGCGAGGCGCAGTGTCGGCTTCGACAGGCCATCCGTTCAATCGATTGCACGTATGGTCGTCATTCATTGCATGGATATACGACAGCTCGATCTCAATTTGCTGCGCGCCCTCGACGTGCTGCTGGCTGAGCGGCATGTCACGCGGGCGTCGGCGCGGCTGAACCTCACCCAGCCGGCGACCAGTGCCGCGCTGGCGCGTTTGCGCGTCGCCTTCGGCGATCCGCTGCTGGTGCGCGGCGCCGGCGGCCTGCTGCCGACGCCGCGCGCGGTCGAGCTGGCACCGCGTGTCCGCTCGCTGATGCAGGAGATCGAGGCGCTGGGCGCGCGCACGCGCCGCTTTGACCCGACGGCCGCGCGGCAGCGCTTCGTGCTCGCCACCACCGACTACATCCATACGCTGCTGACGCCCTGGCTCGGCAGCCTGATGCAACAGGCGCCGGGCATCGACATGGCGCTGCTCGCGCTGGACTCGGACGCAGTCACGGGCCGCATGGAGCGCGGCGAGGTGGACCTGGCGGTCAGCCACGTCACGCGTACGCCGGTCGGCCTGCGCTCGCGGCGCGCGCTCACCGACCAGTTCGTAGTCATCGGCCGGCGCGATCATCCGCGCCTGCGGCGCGGACTCACGCCGCCGGCGTTTTGCACGCTGGAGCATGTGCTCGTCAATCCACGCGGCGGCAGCTTCACCGGCGCCACCGACGAGGCACTGGCCGGTCGCGAGCTGGCGCGCCGCGTGCGTCTGTCGGTCCAAAGCTTCCCGCAGGTGGTGGATGTGGTCGCCGCGTCGGATCTCATCGCGGTGTTCCCGGAGCGGCTGGCCCGCCGGTATGCGCAGCGCGTCAAGATCGTGCCGGTCCCCGTGCCTGTCCCCGGCTTCACCATGCTCGCGGCCTGGCATGAGCGCGTGCACAACGCGCCCGAGCATCGCTGGTTGCGAGACGCGGTGGTGCAGGCGCTGAGCGTTGCCTGAGAGGGTGAGAGGCAATCCGACATGCCCGCTGTGACTGCCCAAAGCGCCCCACTCGTCGTTGCAAATGCTCGCAGTAGCCCGAGCTACGGCTGCGCTTTGCGCCTAGATTGGAGCGCTTTGGGCAGCCCCCTCGGGCA
>JADCGX010000056.1 GCA_020248785.1 Burkholderiales bacterium
CCCACCATCGTCGATGAACGGCAGCGCCATGCAAGGCGTCGATCTGGACTCGATCTGTCAAACGGGATGCGGCTTGCGCCGCTCACCACTGTCGCCGACGACCTGCGGACCATGCTCAGAAGCGGGCTCGCAACCGTGGCGTCGCAAACGCCACGGGCTCGCACCAATGACGTGTCGGTCATCCCGGCGCTGCCGTTCGCCTTGTAGCGCAGCAGAACCGTCGTTTCTTCGCGAACGCCGGGCGCGGTCATGGGCCTGGGATGCTCAGAAGGGTGAGGCCGCCATGCCGCCACCCGCCAGGTTGTCGAAGCGGGTGTTCGCGCCCGCAAAGCGCAGGTTCAGCCGGCCGGTCGGACCGTTACGTTGCTTCAGCACAAGCACCTCGGCCACGCCCTTTTCGGTTGTGTCGGGGTTGTAGAACTCCTCTCGATACAGGGCGAAGATCACGTCGGCGTCCTGCTCGATGGCGCCCGATTCGCGCAGATCGCTCATGACGGGGCGCTTGTCCGCGCGCTGCTCGACCGTGCGGTTGAGCTGCGACAGCGCGATAACTGGCACCTGCAGTTCCTTGGCCAGTGCCTTGAGCGAGCGGCTGATCTCCGAGATTTCCGTTGCGCGGTTCTCGCCCTGCGTGGCACTGGACATTAGCTGCAGGTAGTCGATCACGATCAGGCCAAGCTTGCCGCAGGTGCGGGCCAGGCGCCGCGCACGGGCACGCAGTTCGAGCGAGTTCAGCGCCGGCGTCTCGTCGATGTACATCGGCGCGTCATGCATCTTCTGGATGGCCGCGGTGAGCTTGGGCCAGTCATCATCCTGCAGCCGTCCGGTACGCAGCCGCTGCTGATCGATGCGGCCGATCGAGCTCAGCATGCGCAGCGCCAGTTGCGGCGCGCCCATTTCCATTGAGAACACCGCCACCGGCAGGCCCTGCTCGACCGCCACGTGCTCGCCGATGTTGACGGCGAACGTCGTCTTCCCCATCGACGGACGACCCGCGACGATAATGAGGTCGCCTGGCTGAAGTCCCGAGGTCATCTTGTCGACATCGACAAAGCCCGTCGGCACGCCGGTCACGTCCGACGGATTGGCCCGCTCGAACAGCTCCTGGATGCGCCCGACGACCTGTGTCAGCAGCGGCTCGATCTCGACGAAGCCCTGCCGGCTGCGTGAGCCTTCCTCGGCAATCTGAAACACCTTGGACTCGGCCTCGTCGAGCACGGTCTTGGTGTCCTTACCCTGCGGGTTGAGCGCGCTGGTGGCGATCTCGTCGCCCACGGAAACCAGGCGACGCAGCACCGAACGGTCGCGCACGATCTCACTGTAGCGACGGATGTTTGCCGCCGACGGTGTGTTCTGCGCCAGAGTGCTTAGGTACGCGAGGCCGCCGACTTCATCGGCCTTGTCCGCGCTTTTCAGGGACTCGTAGACCGTGACCGCGTCGGCCGGTCGGTTGGCGTCGATCAGCCGCGCAACGTGCTGGAAGATGAGGCGGTGCTCGTGCCGATAAAAATCCTCGGCGCCGACCATGTCTGCCACCCGGTCCCAGGCAGCATTGTCGAGCAGCAGCCCGCCCAGGACGGACTGCTCTGCCTGGATCGAATGCGGCGGGGTGCGGACGTTCAGGACTTCACGGTCCGCGACAGGCGAGTTCATCGGCCCTCCATTTGGGACGATGAGTGTATCGGCAGCAGGTCGGCGCACGACACCGAGCGCGGACCGTTCCGCGCCGGTGCTTATTCCTCAAGGACTTAGGCTGCCTAGGCGGCCTCGCCGGCGACGTGAATGGTGATGTCCACAACCACGTCGGTGTGCAGGCCAACCGACACGTGGTGCTCGCCCACCGTCTTCAGCGGCCCATTGGGCATGCGGATCTGGGCCTTCTCGACCTGAATGCCCTGCTTGCCCAGCGCTTCGGCGATGTCGAAGTTGGTGACCGAACCGAACAGGCGGCCGTCCACGCCAGCCTTTGCCGCTACCTTGAGCGATAGGCCATTCATTTTTTCGCCCAGAGCCTGCGCAGCCGACAGCTTCGCGGCCTGCGCCTTTTCGAGTTCCGCACGGCGGCCTTCGAACTCCTTGATCGCCGCCTCGGTGGCGCGACGCGCCTTGCCCTGGGGGATCAGGTAATTGCGGGCATAGCCTTGCTTGACCTTGACCACATCGCCCAGGCCGCCCAGGTTGATCACTTTCTCGAGCAGGATGACTTGCATTGCGTTCTCCCTGGCGCTCAGTGGTTGTCGCTGTACGGCAGCAGCGCCAGGAAGCGGGCGCGCTTGATGGCCGTATCGAGCTGGCGCTGGTAGTGCGCCTTGGTGCCCGTCAGGCGGGCCGGCATGATCTTGCCGTTATCGGTGATGAAGTCGCGCAGCGTCTCAACATCTTTGTAGTCGATCTGCTCGACGCCCTCAGCCGTAAAGCGGCAAAACTTCTTGCGCTTGAACAGCGCGTTTTGCTTGTCGCCGCGGCGACCGCCCTTGCCCTTGCCTTTGCCTTTTGCGCCAAAACGTCCGGTGGCCATTTCAAACTCCTGAAACTGGTGTGAATTCGGTGATGTGAATGCGAAGCCTGTTGCTGCGGTGGCTGGTCGTCGAGAGAAACCCGTCGAGGTCCAGTGCGCTACCGAGCGCCAGCCGTTCGAGCCGCTCTGCCACGCTGCCCGCCGCCACGGCCGCGAACTCGAAGGACAGCTGCCGTTCGAGTCCAGCCTCGATCACCGTACCGCTATAACGGCAGTGCGCTTCGCACACGGGCAGGCCCGCGGGGGTGTAGCGCAAGGCCGAGCGGCCGATGAGCGTGGCAGCCAGGCGAAGCCGATTCAAGCGTGGCCGCGGACCTTAGGCCGCGCCTGCCACCGGCACCGCCGGCGCCGCCTGCTCCGCCGCCGCTTTCTTGGCCTCTTCGCGCTCGACGACCTTCATCATCGGACTCGGCGTGGTCTCTGCCTTTGTCAGTCCGACGGTCAGATGGCGCAGTACCGCGTCGTTGTAGCGGAAGGCGTGCTCCAATTCATCCATCACCGGCTTGCCGCACTCGATGTTCATGAGCACGTAGTGCGCCTTGACGAGCTTGTCTATCGGGTAGGCCAGCTGACGGCGACCCCAGTCCTCAACGCGGTGGACCTTGCCGCCGCCGGTGGCAACAGTCGACTTGTAGCGATCAATCATCGCCGGCACCTGCTCGCTCTGGTCCGGATGGACGATGAAACAGATTTCGTAGTGACGCATGCACGCTCCTTCTGGGTTGCAGCTACCCCGGGTGCATCGCCCAATGGAGAATCGGGCGCGGGTGCAGCAAGGTGAATGAAAAGCCCGCGATTCTACCCCGACTCGTCGCCGATGAGAAAGTTGGCGGACGACGCAAACGGAGAAGGCAGCCTCACAGCCCCAGCAGCTCCGGCACGGCCTTGGCTGCGGCAGCGCGGACGCAGACGTCCGCCAAGTCGTCGAGTTCGGTTGACTCGGGATTGACGACGATGACTTTGGCACCGGCGCCACGCGCCAGCGACGGCAGTCCCGCCGCGGGGTGCACGAGGCCCGACGTGCCGATGACCAGCATCACCGCACACGTGCGCACCGCCTGCTGCGCGGCACCCAGGACGGCAAGATCCAGACCCTCGCCAAACCACACGACGCTGGGCCGCAGCCAGCCGCCGCAGTTGCGGCACCGGGGCGGTGTTCCCGCCGGCAGCGCGGCCCCCGACGTGAAGCGCGTCCCACAGCCATTGAAGCAGTGCGTGGCAAGGATGTTGCCGTGCAGTTCCAGGACGCCCTCACTGCCGGCCGCCGCATGCAGACCATCGACGTTTTGTGTCGCGAGAACAAAGCGCTCGAAGCGTCCGTCCGACTGCGCGCGCGCGAGCGCAAGATGGCCAGCGTTCGGCCGGGCCTTGGCGATGAGCTCACGGCGCCACGCATACCAGTTCCACACGAGTTCAGGGTCGGCGCGAAAGCCCTCGGGCGACGCCAGCGCGTACGGATCGAACTGCGCCCACAGTCCGGTCCGCGCATCGCGGAACGTCGGCACGCCACTTTCAGCCGACATGCCCGCCCCGGTCAGCGCCATCAGCGACCGCGCTTGCCGAAGCAGCGTGGCCGCCCGCTGCAAGTCCGTCACGCGGCCTGCGGCAAGCGGCGATGCATCACGCGAAACCACAGCGGCGGCACCAGCGCAACAAGCAGCATGGTTGGATAGCCGGCGGGTAGCTGCGGCGCCTGTGGCATCGAGCGCAGTGCCTCGAACGGCCGCGCGACGTGAGCGTGATGATCCGAATGCAACTGCAGGTTGAACAGCAGCCAGTTACTCACCGGAAAGTCGGCGTTCCATGAGTGTTCGGGCCGCACCGGCTCATAGCGCCCGGTGACCTGGCGTTTGCGCCGCAACCCATAGTGCTCCATGTAATTGGTGATCTCGAGCAACACAACGGCCACAGCGGCCTGGGTGAGCGCGAATAGCAGAGACGACTTGCCGCCGATTGCAAACGCGGCCGCAGCGAGCGCGATCGACAGCGCGCTGCCTGAAAGCACCCAGTTTGACGGGTGCCATGCCGATCGGCCGCGGGTTTGAAGGCGCATGCACTCCAGGCGCCACGCATGTGCAAAGCTGCCAACGACCGAGCGGAGGATGAAGCGGTACACGTCCATGCCGGCCGGCGCGCTCGCGGGATCGTCCGGTGTTGCCACGCGGACATGGTGACCGCGGTTGTGCTCGACGTAAAAGTGGCCATAGCCCACGGTCACGAGCAGCAGGCGCGAGGCCCAGCGGTCAACACGGTGGGGTCGATGCCCAAGTTCATGCGCGACCGTGATGCCAACACCGCCCGTGGCGACACCAACGGACAGTGTGAACCACAGCAGATCCCCCACCGACAGTGTCGGGGCGATGCGCACGCCGACGCCAAGCAGCAGGAGTTGCAGCGGCACCTGCAGGCGGGGCAGCCACCGGGCGAAGCGGGGCTCCAGGCGGTGTCCAGCGGATGCAAGGCACGGGGGGCCGACCCAGGCATCCAGCAGCGGGATGAGCGCAAAGGTCACGATGAGCGGCATCCACGGCAGACCCAGGGCCAGGGATGGCAGGGACATCAGCGTGAATAGCGCCAGGACGATCGCGGCGATGACGAACAGGAGCATGTGTCCATCGTGACCCTCTGGCACGGTGCGCGCAAGACCTCGTCATTCGTCGGAACGCAGCGTCAGGACACGGCTCCCGGCGTCGCGGGACTCGCCCGGGGCGCCGTCGCCGCGGCCGCGGCCTTAGCCGCCCGCTGGCGCTGCGTCTCGAACAGACACACTCCCGTGGCGACCGACACGTTGAGGCTCTCCACCTGCCCGTGCATTGGAACGTGGGCGAGGAAATCGCAGCGCTCGCGCGTGAGGCGCCGCATGCCCTCGCCTTCGGCCCCGAGCACCCAGGCCAGCGGCCCGGTCAGGTCCAGCTCGTACACCGAGCGCTCCGACTCGCCCGCCGCCCCCGCGATCCAGACGCCAGCTTGCTTCAGGTCGTCCATCGCCCGCGCCAGGTTGGTCACTGCCACCAGCGGCGTGCTGTCTGCGGCACCTGCGGCGGCCTTTGCGACCAACGGCGACATCGTGGCCGAGCGGTCGCGCGGCACGATCACGGCGGTCGCTCCCGCCGCATCGGCGGTGCGCAGACAGGCGCCGAGGTTGCGCGGGTCAGTCACGCCGTCGAGCAGCAGGAACAGGGTCGTGGGCTCGATACGATGCAGCAGGTCATCGAAGTCCACCGAGGCCGGGGTCGGCGTTGCGCAAAGCGCGACCACGCCCTGGTGGGGCACGACCCCCGCCAGCCCCTGCAGCCGGCGCGCGTCGGCCGCGACGATGCGCACGCCCGCGTCTTCGGCGCGGGCCAGAAGCTGTCGCATCCGGCCGTCGTGCCGCTCGCGGTCGACACACAGGGCTGCAATGGAACCTGGCGCGTGCTTGAGCCGGCCCGCCACGGCATGAAAACCGGCGAGCACCTGCTGCCCAGGGTGCGCGCTTAGAGCAGCGTCGGGCCGCGCGTTTCGCGCTGCGCCCTTGGGGCGGCCGGACGGACTCATGGACAGCTTCGGCGCAGCATGCTCAGCGATGCGCCCTTGGGGCGGCTCAGCGGCCTCACGCGGAGCCCCGCCGACGAGCCCGCCGCAGGCGTGCGCCCGCGAGGCTGCTGCCTGCTGGTGCAGCGCGCGACTTGTCGCGCTGGTCTCCGCTGTGCGACTTGCGCGCCTGCACCTTGGCCGTGCGTGCCTTGCGCTCCTCGACGCTCTCGCCCTTCTTCTTGGCCCGCTTTGCAACGGGCGCGTCGGCGGCGGCGAGCAGGCTGCGCCTGTCGATGCCCTTGACCAGCCTGAAATCGATGCGTCGCGCCTCCAGGTCAACGCGGGACACCTGCACGGTGACGCGGTCGGCCAGCCGGTAGCGTATGCCGGTGCGTTCACCGCGCAACTCGTGCAAGGGCTCGTTGTAGGTGAAGTACTCCGAGCCGAGCTCGGACACATGCACCAGGCCTTCCACGAACAGATCATCGAGCACGACGAAGATGCCGAAGGGCACGACGCTGGCGATGGTGCCGCTGAAGGTCTCGCCCACGCGCTCGCGCATGTAGTAGCCCTTCAGCCACGCCTCGACATCGCGCGAGGCGTCGTCGGCCCGCCGCTCGTTGGCCGAGCAGATCAGGCCAAGCTTCTCCCATGCGGCGAGGGCCGTGCCGGCCTTGGCGGGCTTGTGCCGCGGCTCGGCGCGACCGCGGTTGCTCTTGAGCGGGATCGGCTGCTCGGCATTTAGCGCAGGGATGTACTGGGTCTTGGCCAGCACCGCCTTGATCGACCGATGCACCAGCAGGTCCGGATAGCGGCGGATCGGCGAGGTGAAGTGCGTGTAGCCGCCATAGGCGAGGCCAAAGTGCCCCATGTTGTGAGGGCTGTATACCGCCTGCTGCATTGAGCGCAGCAGCACGGTCTGGAGCAGCTGCTGGTCCGGCCGGCCCGCGATCTTGCGCACCAGAGCGGCGTAGTCGTTGGGGGTGGGCACATCACCGCCATCGAGTTGCAGGCCGAGGGTCTTGAGCAGCGTGTGCAGGTTGGCCAGGCGCTCCGGCGTCGGCCCCTCGTGGATGCGGTACAGCGACGGATGCTTGTGGCGCTCGAGCAGGTCGGCAGCGCACACGTTGGCCGCCAGCATGCACTCCTCGATCAGCTTGTGCGCGTCGTTGCGCGTGCGCGGAACGATCTTCTCGATGCGGCCGTTGGGGTCGCACACGATGTAGGTCTCGGTGGTCTCAAGCTCCAGCGCGCCGCGCCGACCGCGCGACTTGGCGAGGATCCGGTACAAGTCGTGCAGGTGATTCAGCTGCGGCAGCAGGTGCGCCAGCCGCTGCACCGACTTGCTGTTGGGCACCGACAGCGCCTCCCATACCTCGGTGTAGGTCAGGCGCGCGTGCGAGTGCATGACCGCCGGGTAGAACTGGTACGCCATCACCTCGCCTTTCTGGTTGATCACCATGTCGGCGACCATCACCAGGCGGTCGACGTCCGGATTCAGTGAGCACAGCCCGTTGCTAAGCTTCTCGGGCAGCATCGGGATCACTCGCCGCGGGAAGTACACCGACGTCGAGCGCAGCTGCGCCTCGGCATCGATTGCATCGCCCGGACACACGTAGTGGCTGACGTCCGCGATGGCGACGAGCAGGCGCCACTTGCGCCGCTTGGCATCCATCGGCTCGGCGTACACCGCGTCGTCGAAGTCGCGCGCGTCCTCGCCATCGATGGTGACCAGCGGCACATCGCGCAGATCGACCCGGTGCACCAGGTCTTCGACGCGCACGGCGTCGGGCAGCCGGGCCGCCAGCGCGAGCGTCTCGGCCGGAAACTCGTGCGGCACGGCGAACTTGCGCACCGCGATCTCGATTTCCATGCCCGGATCGTCGATCGCGCCCAGCACCTCGATCACGCGGCCCACCGGCTGCACGTGGCGCTGCGGCTGCTGCACGATCTCGACCACCACCACCTGGCCGTGCTCGGCGCTCAGCGCCGCCCCGGGCGGCACCAGAATGTCGTGCTGGATCCGCTGGTCCTCTGGCACGACAATGGTCGCGCCGCGCTCGTTCAGAAACCGCCCAACCAACTTGTTGGTCCGATGCTCGATGACCTCGACGATCTCGCCTTCCTGGCGGCCACGTCGGTCGAGGCCCGCCGGGCGCGCGAGCACCCGGTCGCCATGCAGCACCTTGGACATTTCATGCTCAGGCAGCATGAGATCCGGGCCGCCATCGTCGCGCAGCAAGAACCCGAAGCCATCGCGATGGCCTTGAACCTGCCCGGAAATGAGATTGGCGCGGGCGGCCACCAGCAACAGGCCGGTGCGATTGCGCACGATCATGCCAGCGCGCTCGAGCTCCACGAGCTCGGCGTCGAAGGCGGTGCGCTGCGCATCAGCGACGCCATGTCGCTCGGCGAGTTCCTGGGGTGTCAATGGAGAGCGTGCGGCGGTCAATGCGGACAGCAGCACATCGCTCCAGGCTTCTTTCTTGTTGTTGGGCAAACGATTCTTTCTTCCTCAATGGGCCAGAAGTGTCATTTGACAGGCAAGGGCCGCCAATTACAATCCGCGCCCTCGCACTTTGAACTCGAAGAGTTGGACTGTGGCGGGCACCTGCCCAGGTGGCGGAATTGGTAGACGCACTAGTTTCAGGTACTAGCGCCGCAAGGTGTGGAGGTTCGAGTCCTCTCCTGGGCACCAGCATTCTAAAGAGCCAGTCGCGTCGCGAGTTTCGGCTGGCTCTTTTCTTTTCCGCCCCAAGGTCGTCCTACTGCGCCGCCTTGCTGCGCAGGCGCGCGGCAAGCTGGTTGGGGCGCAGTGCGTCGTACCCCTCGAAGGGCTGATGGATCCACGGGCTCGTCTCGAGGTACTGCACGTGATAATCGGGCTTGAACTGCGACACCGCCTTCCACCACAGGACGGCGGTGCGCACCTCGGTGATCGCCGGATAGCGGCTGCGCAGATGGTCGATGACCTTCACTAGCGTCGCGCCTGAATCCACCAGGTCGTCCACGAGCAGGAGATGCCCAGATAGCTCACCGCCGGTCTTTGTGATGAATTGCGCGATGTCGAGCGCGCCCTGCTGGGTGCCGGCTGCCTCGCGGTATGAGCTGGCAGCCAAGATTGCAAGCGGCATCTCGTACACGCGCGAGATCACGTCGCCCACGCGCAAGCCGCCGCGGGCCAGGCACAGCAGGCTGTCGAACTTGTAGCCCGATTCGTAGACCTTGAACGTCAACTCCTCAATGAGGCGGTGATATTCATCCCAGCTGACCCACAAGTCCTTCATCGCGCGCCCTGCCCGGCGAACGGATGGTGCAGCGTGATCGTCTGCTCACGATCCGGCCCGGTGGATACCATGTCGATCGGCACGCCAGTGACCTCGGCCAGGCGTTCCAGGTAGCGGCGCGCGGATGCCGGCAGCTTGTTCCAGTCCTGTACGCCGAAGGTTGACTCGGTCCAGCCCGCGAACTCCTCGTACACCGGCTCGCACTGGGCCACTGCATCGGCGCCAAACGGCAGGATGTCGGTCGTCGTGCCGCGGTAGCGATAGCCTGTGCACAGCTTGACCACCGGCATGCCATCGAGCACGTCGAGCTTGGTGATACACAGCCCGGTCGTTCCGTTTACCTGCACGGAGCGGCGCAGAGCAGCGGCATCGAACCAGCCGCAGCGGCGCGGCCGACCGGTGACCGCACCGAACTCCTTGCCCCTGGTGCGCAGCGTTTCCCCGGTGACGTCGAGCAATTCGGTCGGAAACGGCCCGGAGCCGACGCGCGTCGAGTACGCCTTGGTGATGCCGAGCACGTAGTGCAGCTTTTGCGGTGCCACGCCCGCGCCGGCCGCCGCCGCTCCCGCCACGGTATTGCTCGAGGTGACATACGGATAGGTGCCGTGATCGACATCGAGCAGCGTGCCCTGCGCGCCTTCGAACAGGAAGCTCTTGCCGCGGGCCATCTCGGCATTCAGGCGGTGCGACACGTCGGCGATCATTGGCTTCAGGCGCTCGGCAAGAACCAGCGTGCTGTCGATCACGTGCTGCGCATCGACCGCCTCGGCCCCAAGGTACTTGGTCAGAACGAAGTTGTGATAGTCGAGCACCTCGCGCACCAATGCGTCGAAGCGCGGCGCGTCGAACAGATCCTGCGCGCGAATCGCGCGTCGCGCGACCTTGTCTTCGTATGCGGGGCCGACACCGCGTCCGGTGGTGCCAATCTTGGCGTCACCGCGCTTGGCCTCGCGCGCCTTGTCGAGCGCCACGTGATAGTCGAGGATAAGCGGACAGCTGCCACTGACGATGAGCCGCGCCTCCGGATCCAGCCCGGCCGCCTTGAGTTCGTCAATCTCGCCGAGCAGTGCCTGCGGCGACAGCACGACGCCGTTGCCGATGTAGCAGAGCACACCGGGGCGCAGAATGCCTGAGGGGATCAGCCGCAGGATGGTCTTGCGACCGTTGACCACCAGCGTGTGGCCGGCGTTATGACCGCCTTGAAAACGAACCACGCCGTCGACGCTTTCCGTCAGCCAGTCGACGATCTTGCCCTTGCCCTCGTCGCCCCACTGGGTACCGACGACGACCACGTTCTTTGTCATGAGGTCCTCTGAGTAGGGCTAAGCCCGCGGTGATCCTGATACGTTACGGTCCACGACACCCCAGCGCCCATTGGTCTTGACGATCTCGCGCGGCACGTCCAGCGCGTCGGGAATGTCCGCGCCATCGAGCTGCTGCACGACCACACTGCCCGCCGCCCGCAGTTCGGCAACCAGACGATGCAGGGCGCCATCGGCGTCATGCGGCGCCAGGATGGCGCTGTCCGCCAAATGACCGTTGACGCGCGCGAGCTCGCGCAGGTCGATGGAAAAGCCGGTGGCCGGTCGGGCCCGCCCGAAGGCACGGCCGATGTCGTCGTAACGCCCGCCCCGCAGCACCGCGCCACTGACTCCGAGCGTGCGCGAGTACACCGCGAAGTTCACGCCGGTGTAGTAGCGGTAGCCATGCAGGTCCGAGAGGTCAACGCTGACGGCGTCCGCCGGCACCTGGACGGTCACCCACGCCAGATCCTCGAGCGCACGCGCAATCGCCGGGTGCTGCGGCAGCAGCGCGCGGGCTTCTGCCAGAACTCGGTCAGGCTCCCCGTGCAACTGTACGAGCGCCTGCATCGCCTGCGCGGTCGTCGGCGCCAGCTTGGCTGCAAGCTGAGCCAGCGCGGGCCCGTCCTTGGCGCTCAGCGCTGCCAGCAAATCATCTTTCAACGGCAGGGCCGCCGCGTCCGCCGCGAGCACGGCGCGCACCACGCCGGTGTGGCCCAAATCGATCCGCACGTCAGTCAGCCCCGCGGTGCGTAGCGATTCGACCGCCAGCCGCTGGATCTCGGCATCTGCTGCCAACCCCGCATGGCCGTAAAGCTCTGCGCCAACCTGAATCGGCTGGCGCGTGGCCAGTGGATGCGACGGCCGGGTGTGCAGCACGGAGCCGGCGTAGCACAGCCGAACCACGCCCTTGCGATTGAGGATGTGCGCGTCGATGCGCGCCGTTTGCGGCGTGATGTCGGCGCGCAGGCCAAGCTGGCGGCCGGACAACTGGTCGACCAGCTTGAAGGTACGCAAGTCCAGATCACGCCCGGTGCCCGTCAGCAGCGAGTCGAGGTACTCGATCAGGGGCGGGATGACGAGTTCGTAGCCATGGGTGCGGTACAGGTCCAGCAAGCGTCTGCGAATCGTCTCGATATGCTGGGCCTCGACGGGCAACGCATCGGAGATTCCTTCAGGCAGCAGCCAGCGAGCCATGGTTCAGAAACGGTGGAAGGACGCAGCGGGCCCGTTGCCGGCACCCGGACAAGATCAGGCGCGATTGTCGCGCGGAATCATCGTCGTTTAGGCGCGTTGCCCCAGGCAGCTATAGAAACAGCAGCAGAAGCAGCACGCCAGCGCCAATACACGCCAGGCCGATGAATCGAATCTGGCCATCCGAAAGCTCAAGCAACCGGCGGAAGACCTCTCGCCAGCGCTGCGGGAACGCAAACGGCATGAGTCCCTCGAGCACGAGCATCAGCGCAACGGCCAGCGCCAGGACGGACCAGTCCACCTAGCGGGTCGGCGCACCGCGGGCCGGCGTGGGCGTGCGCATGTAGCGGAAGAACTCCGAAGACGGATCGACCACCAGCAGATCCGACCGACTGCGGAAGCTCGCGCGATACGCCTCCAGGCTGCGGTAGAAGGTGAAAAACTCTGGGCTTTGCCCAAACGCGCTGGCGTAGATGGCCGAAGCCTTGGCGTCACCCTCGCCCTTGATCTGCTGGGCCTGGCGATAAGCTTCCGCCAGCAGCACCTCGCGCTGCCGGTCGGCGTCAGCGCGGATCTTCTCGCCTTCGGCCGCACCGATCGATCGCTGCTCGTTGGCCACGCGCTTGCGCTCGGCCTCCATGCGTCGGAACACCGAGTCCGAGATCTCAGGGACGAAGTCAACGCGCTTCAAGCGCACATCGACGATCTCCACGCCGACATCCTTGACGCGCTCTTGAACGGCCAGGCGAATCTCCTCCATCGCCCTGTCGCGCTCGCGACTGGTGACCTCGTTGACGGTGCGCTTGTTCACAGCCTGGTTCATCGCATCACGAACCAGCGTGTTGATACGCTCCTGCGCGGCGCGCTCATTGCCCTGGAAGCTCACCCAGTAGCGACGCGGATCCTGGATGCGCCACTTGACGAACGAGTCGACCAGCAAGTTCTTCTTCTCCGAGGTCTGCACGCGGTCGGGCTGCGGCGTATCGATGGTCAGGATGCGGCGGTCGAGGTAGACGACGTTGTTGATCAGCGGCAGCTTGAAGTGCAGGCCCGGCTCGGCGATCACCCGCTTGATCTGTCCAAGAGCGAACACGATGGCGAACTGGCGCTGATCCACGATGAAGGCGCAGGCCCGAAATAGCACGGCGGCCAGCACCAGGCCGACGACGGTGGCGACGATCTTGTTCATTGGTCTTGGCCCCTTAGCGGCTCTCGCGATCGCGGCTGCGCACCGCATCACGCGTGCGCGCCTCGGCCGGCGTGGCGGGCTCGCCGGTGACCGGCGGGGTCGCCGTCGCACGCGGGGCCTGGTTGGTCTCGGCGATCGCTTGCTGCATCAGCTTGTCGAACGGCAGGTACAGCAGGTTGTTGCCGCTGCGTGAGTCGATCATCACCTTGGTCGTGTTGGTAAAGACCTGCTGCATGGTCTCGATGTACAGGCGGTCGCGCGTCACCTGCGGTGCACGGTTGTACTCGACCAGGATCTGGCGGAAGCGTGCCGCATCACCCTCGGCATTCTCGACCACCCGCGTGCGATAGCCCTCGGCCTCCTGCACCAGCCGCGAAGCCATACCGCGGGCCTTGGGCACGACGTCGTTGGCGTAGGCCTGGCCTTCATTGATCTGGCGCTCGCGGTCCTGCGTGGCGCGCACGGCGTCGTCGAAGGCGGCCTGCACCTGCTCGGGCGGCTGCGCGTTCTGGATGGCCACCGCCGAGATCAGGATGCCGGTGCCATAGCGATCCAACATCTCCTGCATGCGCTTGCGCACTTCGTCGGCGATTTCCTGACGTGACTCGTACAGCACCGAGTCCATCGCCTTGCGGCCAACCACCTCGCGCATGGCCGATTCCGCGGCCTGCACGACAGCCTCGCGTGGCCCGCGGCTGTTGAACAGGAAGTCACGCGCGCCCTCGGGACCTTCCTTGATGCGGTACTGCACAGTGAAGTGCATGTCGACGATGTTCTCGTCGTCGGTGAGCATTAGCGCCTCTTTCAGACGGTCGCCCCGCCCGCGCGCGCCCACCTCGACGGTCTGCAGGGAAAACACGTCGACCACTTCGTGCGCCTGGATGGGCCATGGGCCGCGCCAGCGGAAGCCCGGTGGGGTGCTCTCGCTGTACTTGCCGAAGGTGGTCACAACACCGACCTGACCCTCTTGCACGATGTAGAAGCCGCTGCCCAGCCAGATGAGCACTGCTGCCACCAAGATGGCGCCGGCACCGAAACCGGCACCGCGCGCGTCGGGGCGGAAGCTGCCGGGACCGTCGTTGCGACCCGAACCTCCGCCGCGGCGGCCAAACAGTGAATTCAGGCGGCGATTGAAGTCGCGCCAGAGTTCGTCAAGATCGGGCGGCCCATCTTGGCCTGAACCCGGGCGCTGCGGCTGCTTGGTGCGGTCCTGGTCTTCCTTGCCGTCAGAACCCGAACCACTGCCACGGCCCCACTGCGGGTCGTTAAGCGACATCTTGTTTAGTTCCGGAAAATCGAGAACTGCATGTTGTTGAGCGCCAGGCCCGCCCGCAAGCCGGATTCGCTCCGGTCCGATCAAAGCGAGATCGAGGATGGCGCGGTGCGCGGATCGAACTCGGGTTCGAAACGTTCGTGCTCGGTTGCACCCACCTGGCTTCGCGCAAGACGGGCTTGCTGAGCGATCGCCTCGCGCAGACCGTCGATGCCCTTGCCTGTGGCCGCACTTGCAAACACGCGCGGGATCGTAACATGCGCCCCCTCAACGACCTCGGCCGCACGGTCGAGCAGATCGATCTTGTTGTAAACCATGAGCTGGGGCACGTCACCGGCGCCGATTCCGTCGAGCACGCGCTGCACTTCCTCGATTTGCGCCTCGCGCGCGGGCGCGGCGGCATCAACCACATGCAGCAGGAGATCGGCCTCGACGGTCTCTTCCAGGGTCGACTTGAAGGCCTCGACCAGCTGGTGCGGCAGACCGCGAATAAACCCTACCGTGTCCGACAGCACAACCTCGACATTGGGTGCGACGAAGCAGCGGCGCGATGTCGTGTCCAGCGTGGCAAACAGCTGGTCGGCGGCGTAGGTGCCGGCGCGTGTGAGCGCGTTGAACAGCGTCGACTTGCCTGCGTTGGTGTAGCCGACCAGCGAGACGCTGAAGACATCGCGCCGTGCGCGCGAGCGGCGCTGGGTGTGGCGCTGCTTGGCGAGCGTCTTCAGCCGGTCGCGCAACAGCTTGACGCGCGAGGCGATCATGCGCCGGTCCAGCTCGATCTGCTTCTCGCCCGGGCCGCCTGTCTTGCTCAGGCCACCGCGCTGGCGCTCCAGGTGGGTCCACCCGCGCACCAGGCGGGTGGACAGGTGCTCGAGCTGCGCCAGCTCGACCTGCAGCTTGCCCTCGCGGCTCTTGGCGCGGCGTGCAAAGATGTCGAGGATCAGGGTGGAGCGGTCGAGCACCGGCACCTTGAGCGCCTGCTCCAGGTTGCGCTGCTGCGCCGGCGTCAGCGCAACGTCGAAGAGCACGATCCCCGCGTCGGCCGCCTTCAGCTGCGCGCAAATTTCCTCCGCCTTGCCAGCCCCGACGAACAGGCGCGGTTCGGGCTTGTCGCGCCGTGCCGAGACACAGGCCCGCACCGTGTAGCCGGCGGATTCGGCCAGTTGCTGCAGCTCGAGCAGTGCATCGCGGCTGTCGGCGGCACTGCTGCGCCCAACGGCCACGCTGACGAGCAGCGCCTGCTCGGTCGGGACTGCGCGGGCGGTTTCGACTTGGAAAACGGTCAGCTTGATGACTCCGTGTTGAGGTTCACTGGGCGCGCCGGGACCACGGTCGAAATGGCGTGCTTGTAGACCATCTGCGTCACGGTGTTGCGCAGGAGAACGACGTACTGGTCGAACGACTCGATCTGGCCCTGGAGCTTGATGCCGTTGACAAGGTAGATCGAGACGGGGACATGCTCCTTGCGCAGGGCATTGAGGAACGGGTCTTGTAGGAGTTGCCCTTTATTGCTCATTGTTCGCTCCGGTTTGTTGTGCGCGGCGCTTAACGGCGCACCGCGTGTGTTGCCGCCAAAGGGACGGGTCACACGATCGCCAGCATTAGATGGCAACGTCCGAATAAAATTCAATGTAAATGAAAAGGCCTAGGGGCGCTATCGCAACACCACTGGCCCCAGGGCCTGACTCAGCGCCGCCCGCGCTTATCCTCGTCGGCGTAGGGATTGCTACTTGTGCGGAATTCGATCCGCAGCGGGGTGCCGGCCAGGTCGAAGGTGTCGCGAAACCAGCCCTCAAGGTAACGGCGGTAGGCGTCGCCCACGTGCGCTAGCGCATTGCCGTGGATGACGACGATCGGCGGGTTGTGCCCTCCCTGGTGCGCATAGCGCATCTTGGGGCGGCCCCGGCCGGCACGCGGTGGTGGCTGGCGCTCCACCGCCGCCTGCAGGGCGCGGGTGAGCTTGGGTGTGGGCAGCTTGGCAAAGGCAGCCTTGTGCGCGGCGGAGACCGATCGCATCACCGCGGCAAGGCCCGTGCCCTTGCGTGCCGAGATGAAGTGGACGCGCGCCCAACGCAGGAAGTGCATCTTGCGCTCGAGCTCGCGCTTGATCTGGCTGCGGTGGTACTCGTCGAGACCATCCCACTTGTTGACGGCCACCACCAGCGCGCGGCCTGATTCGAGGATGTAGCCGGCAATGTGCGCATCCTGGTCGGCGATCTCGCTGGCGCCGTCGAGCAGCAACACGGCCACGTTGCACGCGTCGATCGCCTGCAGCGTCTTGACCACCGAGAACTTCTCGACGGTCTCGAACACCCTGCCCTTGCGACGCAGCCCGGCCGTGTCGATCAGCTGGTAGGACTGGTTGCCAAACTCGAAGTCCACCGCGATTGCGTCGCGCGTGGTGCCAGGCTGGTCGAAGGCGATCAGCCGCTCCTCGCCGAGCAGCGCGTTGACGAGCGTCGACTTGCCGACATTGGGCCGCCCCACGATCGCCACCTTGATGCGGCGGGCCGCGGCCTCATCGACCGGCGGCTCGGGCTCGGGATCGGGAAATGGCGCCAGCACCTCGTCCACCAGCGACGCAACGCCGTCGCCATGCGCCGCCGAGATCGCGCGCGGCTCGCCCAGGCCCAGTTCGTGGAACTCGGTGGTGGCTCCCACCGGCAGACCTTCGGCCTTGTTGACCGCTAGGATGGGCCGCTTACCCGAGACGCGCAGGCGCTCCGCAATGCGCCTGTCCTGCGCGGTCAGGCCATCGCGCGCGTCCAGCACGAACAGGACGACATCGCTTTCGGCGATCGCTGCTTCGGCCTGCTCGGCCATCTCCTTGACGACACCTTCCGCGGACACGGGCTCGAAGCCCCCGGTATCGATCACGACGTACGGCATCGGCCCGACCCGACCTTCGCCGTAGTGACGATCCCGCGTCAGGCCCGGGAAGTCCGCGACCAGCGCCGCGCGCGAGCGGGTCAGGCGATTGAACAGCGTGGACTTGCCCACGTTGGGGCGCCCAACGAGCGCGATGATCGGTTTCATGAAGGCCGGATTGAGCAACGCCAGCGCGTCAGCCCGCAAGCTCGATGCGCTCTAGGCGCCCAGCTTGGCTCTGCACGATGATGCCGTTGGCCCAGGCCTGAGGCGGCGCGACCATGGCGCTGCTGTCCGGGCGCATGCGCGCGACCACCTCGCCCGTCGCAGGCCGCAGGAAGTGCAGATAGCCCTGGAAGTCCCCCACCACGACCGCGGATCGAAGTGCCGCGGGCGAAGTCAGCGTCCGATATGCCATTTGCGTATTGCGCCAGACGCTGGCGCCGGTGCTGCGCGCGTGCGCGACCACGGTGTCGCCGCCGTCCACTCCATAGACACGCTCGCTGTCCATGGCCACCCCGGCACCAGCGGGTACGTCGCGCGCCCAGCGCAGGTTGCCGTTGGTGTTGTCGACGCAGGTCAGGCGGCCTTGGAAGGCCGCGGCACACAGGTCGCGACCGTCGATTGCCAGCGTGCCCATGACATCGGTCAGCCGTTCGACCTCGGTCGTGCCCTTGGGCTCCGCAATGCTCGCCTCCCAGCGCGTTGCACCGTTGCTCAGCGACAGCGCGACCACCCGTCCGCCCGGCAGCGGCACGACCACGGTGTCGCCGGCAAAGGCCATCGCGCTTGGCGCACGCAGTGTCAGCGGCGGTACCGCGCGCGAAAACGTCCAGCGGCGTTTGCCACTATCGATTTCGAATGCGTTGATGCGGTGGTCGATGGAGCGCACGATCACCAGCCCGCGCCCGACCAGGGGCGCTGCACGCACATCGCTGGACACCGGCGCCCTGAAGCGCAGCTTGCCTTCGGCGTCGAAGACGATCACCTCACCGCGCGGCGTGCCCACCGCGACGGCGAAACCGTCCGAGCCTACGCCGGCCGAAACACGCTCCCCGACGCTTACCTGCCACGTGACCTGACCGTTCTCGGGTGCGACGCGCACGAGCGCGCCGTTACCGGAAACCGCATACACCGCGTTCTCCAACACGGCGGGTTTCAAGGGTGCGCTGCGCGCGTCGCCGACACTCATCGACCACGCGCTGCGAGGCGTCAGGCTCGGCTTGAAGTCCTGCAGATCAGCCGGCTTGGGCCGCGTGCTCTTGGCCCCGCAGCCGGCAAGGGCTGCGGCTGCAAGCGCGCCGAGCACGAGTTCACGCCGACCGGGTATCTGCAGACAAGACGGCACGTTGGTTCCGAACGGCATGGACGCAGAGCCCGCGCGCATCACGACTGCACCGGCGGCGGCAGCGCGTCGAGCTTGAGTTGGATGATGTTGCGCAGCGGATGCTGGGCGTCGGCCTTGTCCAGTGCCTGCTGCCATGCGCCGCGCGCCTCACCCGGCTTGCCCTGTGCCAGCAAAATGTCACCACGTCGGTCCGCGAAGGCGGTGGCGTGCGCCGCAGGCACATCACCCGTCACCAGCTTGAGCGCCTCGTCGAACGCCTTCTCGTCGAGCAGCACGCCGGCCAGGCGCACGCGGGCAATCAGCGTGAATTCCGGATGGCCGGACTTGTCGATCACCCAGCGCAGTTGTGCCTTGGCCGCCGCCGGGTCACCCGACTCGTGATTTGCGCGGGCCGCATGCAGCGCGCCCATGGCGGCAAACACGGTACGCGGATAACGCTCGAGCAAGGTCCCGGCGACCTCCTTGATCTTGCCGACATTGTTTGCGTCGACGGCCGACTTCATCTCGTCGTACAGAACGGCGGCCTGCGTTGCTTCGCGCCGCTCGTACCAACGCCACCCGTTGTAGGCAGCAACGGCCAGCAGCAGCGCCGTTGCGCCCGTGAGAATCAGATTGCCGTACCTGTCCCACCACGCCTTCATAGAGGCGAGTTGTTCCTGTTCCTGTAGGTCGTAAGCCATGGTTCCCTACTGCTCCGCATCTATCCTGATGACTGCCTTGCCTTGTGATCTGCCCGGTGTGCTGCGTTGCTCAGGCCGTTTCGCTGGTGGCCACCAGGCCGTCCACCAGTGCATCGCCGAGCGCATCCAGCGCGAACGTGGCCTGTCGTGCGAACGGCTGCGACGCATCGCCGGCCCGCAGCGCCTTCACGGTGGCCGTGCCGCTGGCTAGTTCCGTCTCGCCGATGATCACCGCGAACTGCGCGCCGCTCGCGTCGGCCTTCTTCATCTGCGACTTCATGCTGGCCTCGCCCGCATGCAGGACCACATCGAGCCCGGCATCGCGCAGCCGTTCGGCCACGAGGAAGGCCTGCGTCCGCGTCGGCCCGCCCTGGTGCAGCACATAGACATCGGCTGCGGGGCAGGCCTCGGCAGCGCCGGCCTCCTTGATGAGTTCGATCACGCGCTCGATGCCCATGCCGAAACCGATCCCGGGCGTTGGCTTGCCGCCCATGCGCTCGATCAGCGGGTCGTACCGACCGCCACCGCACAGTGTGCCCTGCGCACCCAGGGCATCGGTGATCCACTCGAACACCGTGAGGTTGTAGTAGTCGAGCCCACGCACCATGCGCGGGTTGACCGTGAACTCGATGCCGGCGGCGCGCAGCAGGACCTGCAGTCCGTCAAAGTGGGCGCGCGAGGCCTCACCCAAGTATTCGGTGATGCGCGGCGCGCCAGCGATGATGTCCGAAAGCGCCGGATTCTTGCTGTCGAGAATGCGCAGCGGGTTGGTGTGCAGGCGCCGCCTGGCGTCTGCATCCAGTTGGTCCTCGAAGCGGGTCAGGTAACTGATGAGGTCGCCACGGTGGCGCAACCGCTCCTCGGTCTGACCCAGGCAGTTGATCTCAAGGCGCACCCGCCCCACGCACTCGATCCCGAGGATCTTCCACAGCCGCGCCAGCATCGCGATCATTTCGGCGTCGATGTCGGGGCCGGCAAAGCCCACCGCCTCGACGTTGACCTGGTGGAACTGGCGATAGCGCCCGCGCTGTGGCCGCTCATGGCGGAACACCGGACCCATGGACCACAGGCGCCGCGGCGCGTCGTAGGTCAGGCTGTGCTCGACGATCGCGCGCATCACGCCGGCGGTGAACTCAGGCCGCAGCGTCAGGTGCTCGCCGTTGAGCCTGTCCTCGAACGAGTACATCTCTTTTTCGACGATGTCCGTGACCTCGCCGATACCCTTGACAAAGATCTCCGTGTACTCGACCACCGGGGTGCGGATCTGCTGGTATCCGTAGCTTCGCAACCAGTCGGTGACCCGCGCCTCGAACCACTCCCATACGGGAGCGTCCGCGGGTAACAGATCGTTCATTCCTCGCACCGAAGACAGTGTTTTCTTGCCCATGAATCAGCTCGCTCGCGTTGCCAGACCGCACGCTGCCGGCCGCGACATGCGCGCCGCTGCCTGATTGAACCCGCATGCAACGAGGGGACTCGGCTGACCCCCTCGTGCTTGCCGAGCCGCGATCGGCGTGTGCCTCACCTTATTGCTTCCTGCGCCACACGACCGAACTTGCGTCGAACGTACTGCTCGACGATCGCCTGGAACTCCTCGGCGATCCGCTCGCCCTTCAGCGTGACGGTGCGCTCGCCGTCGACGAACACCGGGGCCACCGGCGCCTCACCGGAGCCCGGCAGGCTGATGCCGATGTTGGCGTGCTTGCTTTCGCCCGGGCCGTTGACCACGCAGCCCATCACGGCCACGTTCATGCTCTCCACGCCCGGATACTGCGTGCGCCAGCTGGGCATCTGATCGCGCAGATAGCCTTCGATCTTCTGCGCCAATTCCTGGAAGAAGGTGCTCGTGGTGCGGCCACAGCCCGGGCAGGCAATCACCAGGGGCGTGAAGGCACGCAGACCCATGGTCTGCAGGATCTGCTGCGCGACCTCGACTTCCTTGGTGCGCGGCTCGCCGGGCGCCGGGGTCAGCGACACCCGAATCGTGTCGCCAATGCCTTCCTGCAGTAACACCGCCAGCGCCGCCGTGGAGGCGACGATGCCCTTGCTGCCCATGCCAGCCTCGGTGAGCCCGAGGTGCAGCGGGTAATCGCAGCGGCGCGACAGTTCGCGATACACGGCAATCAGATCCTGCACGCCGCTCACCTTGGCCGACAGCACGATCATGTCGGCACCCAGGCCCAGTGCCTCGGCGCGCTGGGCACTTTCGATCGCCGAGCGCACAAGCGCCTCGCGCAGCACCGCGTTGGCGTCCCAGGGCTGCGCACGGCGGGCGTTCTCGTCCATCATGCGCGCCAGAAGCTCCTGGTCGAGCGAGCCCCAGTTGACGCCGATGCGCACGGGCTTGGCATGCCGCGCCGCCATCTCGATCATCTGCGCGAAGTTGTCTTCGCGCTTGGCGCCGCGGCCGACATTGCCGGGGTTGATGCGGTAGGCCGAGAGCGCGGTGGCACAGCCCGGGAAGTCTGTGAGCAGCTTGTGGCCGTTATAGTGGAAGTCGCCGACAAGAGGCACATCCACACCCATGCGGTCCATCTGGTTGCGGATCGCCTCGACCTCGGCCGCGGCCTCCGGCGAATTGACAGTGATGCGCACGACCTCGCTGCCGGCCTGCGCAAGCTCCTTGACCTGGATCGCGGTGGCAATTGCATCGGCCGTGTCAGTGTTGGTCATCGACTGCACCACGACCGGCGCGGTGCCGCCCAGCGGCACCGCGCGAGCGCCCCAGCGCACCATGACCTGGCGCGTCTTGCGACGCTCGGCCGGACCGGCAGGCGCGGGCAGGCAGGCAAAGTCGGCGACGGGCTGGTTCATAAGGCCCTCGGAGTTCAATCGAGCGTCAGGCGCGCGACATCGCTGCGCACGTGCGGCGCCAAATCAACCTGCTCGCCAAGGTATTCGAGCTTGGCGGTCGAGGCGTTGCCAACGGTCACGCGCACGGGCGCCACCACAAGCATGCGGCGTTCTGAATTCGGCTCGATCAGTCCCGAATAGACGACCCGTCCGTCGACCTCCTGGATGACTTCGACCCAAGAGGGGCGCTCGCCGACACGCAGCCTGAGCGTCGGCCCGTCAGAGGTGCCTCCCACCTCGGCACGGGCAGGGTCTAGCGGCGCTGGCAGCGCCGTTGCTGCTGGCTCGACCGGCGCCGAGGCGGCCGCGGTGCCCGTCGTCGGTGCCGCCGCGCCATCGAAAGCCGCTGGCGCACCCCGGATCGCCGCTGGCTGGTCCCCGACTGCTACCGCAGGCGCCGGCGCAACGGTCGGCTCCGCAGGCGCGAGCGACACTGGGGTCGGCGGCGTTGCTGGGCGTTGCGACGCGAGCCAACCAACGGCACCAAGCGCGACAAGAAGGCCAACCGAACCGAGGACCACGAACTGTCTTGAGATTCGCTCCCGCTCTGCCGCCTGCACGATCCTTGAAGGGCCCTGCCCGATGCCGAGCAACGGCGCCTCGGGGACCATGCGCCCATTGAACGATGCCAGCAGCGGCGCCGGATCGACCCGCGCTTCTTTTGCGTAATTGCGAATGAAACCACGCACGAAGGTCGCCTCGGGCAGCAAATTCATCCGCTCGGCCTCGAGGGCGGCAATCTGGCGAGGATGCAGACGCAGCCGACCGGCCATGTCGCCGGCAGAGATTCCCGCTGCCTCGCGCGCCGCGGCCAGCGCTGCGCCGAAAGACACCGGGTTCCGCGGCTGCATTGCCGGAACGGTCACATCGGTCTGCCCGTCGGCCTTAGCATCAGTCTGGCCGTCGCTTGACACATCCCCGGCTGTCCCCGGGGCAAGCTCCGCTGCGGCGCTACTCATCGAAGGCGCCCCGCCGCAGCAGCGAGGCCTCCGGCGAACTCGGATAACGCGAACGAATGACGTCGGCGTACTGCCGCTCCCCGCGCCCATCGCCGGCAGCGCGAGCCAGCCTCAGCCCGAGCCACGCGACCTCTGCGGTCTGGCCGAACTCCCGCTCGAGCAGGCCGAAGTAGAAGTTGGCCCGGTCAAGCTGTCGTGTGGCCAGGTAAAGGCGCGTCAGCTGGAACTTGGTGACCGGGCTGGTGGCGTCCAGCTCGAAGGCTCGGCGCAGGTATCCTTCGGCCGCGGCGTAATCCTTCATCTGCAGCGTGCAGATGCCGGCGTTGCGCCAGGCCAGCGCCGGCGTCGCGTACAACCTGTTGGCGGCTGCGCGCTCGAAATACTCGATGGACGCGCGCTCTCGCCCCGTGCGGCACAAGAACCAGCCGTAGTTGTTGTTGATCTCGGGGTCGTCGCCGTCGATCCGCAGCGCCCGCGCGAAATTCTGTTCGGCGAGCGCGCGGTCATCGATATCCATGTAGATGAGGCCCAGCATGCTGTAGCTCATCGCCGACTTCGGATCGAGCTCGATCGCGCGCTTTGCTTCCTCGATGGCCACTTGGTACTGGCGGTTCTGGTAGTAGCTGGCCGCCAGCTGGAGCCTGATCTCGGCGCGCTTGACGGGATCGGGCTCGCTGCGCTGTTGCGTCGCCACCGGCTGACCGTTGACAGTCGTGGTGCTCTGGCAGCCCGCCAGCACGACGGCCACCAGCCCAAGCATGATGCAATAAAGCCGCCGCATGTACATCCTCAGGAGTTGGCCGCCACCAAGGGCGGCAGCTTGCGCGACGCACGCTGCGCCAGGCGCGTGCGGTCCTGCACTTCGCCGGCGAGCTGGCCGCAGGCGGCGTCGATGTCATCGCCGCGGGTCTTACGCGTGGTGGTGACGATGCCGGCGTCCTGCAGGCGCTGGGCAAACGCGCGGATGCGGTCTTGCGAAGAACGCTTGAGACCGGAGCCGGGAAACGGATTGAATGGAATCAGGTTGAACTTGCACGGCACCTCGGCCACCAGCGCGACAAGCTCGCGCGCATGCGCGTCGCTGTCGTTCAAGCCGTCGAGCATCACGTACTCGAAGGTGATGAAGTCGCGCGGCGCGACCTTCAGGTAGCGGCGGCAGGCAGCGAGCAGCTCACGCAAGGGGTACTTGCGGTTGAGCGGCACCAGCTCGTCGCGCAAGGCGTCGTTGGGCGCATGCAGCGACACGGCCAGGGCCACCGGGCAGTCCTGGCCCAGCCGGTCCATCTGCGGCACCATGCCCGAGGTCGACAGCGTCACCCGGCGGCGCGACAGGCCATAGGCGTCGTCGTCGAGCATCAGGCGCAACGCGCGCAAGGTGGGTTCGTAGTTCTGAAGCGGCTCGCCCATGCCCATCAGCACCACGTTGCTGATGACACGCTCGTGCTCGGCGGCGATGCCCAGCGTCTTGCGCAGCGCATGCTCGGCCCACCAGAGCTGGCCGATGATCTCGGCAGTCGTCAGGTTGCGCGAGTAGCCCTGCTTGCCGGTGGAACAGAAGCGGCAGTTGACCGCGCAACCAGCCTGCGTGGAGACGCACAGCGTGCCGCGATCGTCCTCTGGAATGAACACGGTCTCGATCGCATTGCCGTTGCCCACGTCGAGCAGCCACTTGCGCGTACCGTCATCCGAGGTGGAATCGCGGATCACGCCCGGCGCCTTGATCTCGGCCGTGTGTGCCAGCTTGGCGCGCAGGCTCTTGGCTAGATCGGTCATCGCGTCGAACTGCCCTGCGCCGCGCCGGTGGATCCAGCGCGAGAGCTGGCGCGCGCGAAACGGCTTCTCCTCGACCGATGCGAGGAACGCCGCAACTTGCGCGGAATCCAGATCGAGCAGGTTGACGCGATCCACGGTGAGCGGTGCCGGACAGCGATGCGCGGCGATTACCGCGAGTAGACGTTCATCGACGGAAAGAAGAACGCTACCTCGACTTGGGCTGTCGCGGCGGCGTCCGACCCGTGTACCGCGTTGGCATCGATGCTGTCCGCGAAGTCGGCGCGAATGGTGCCAGGCGCGGCTTTCTTTGGATCGGTCGCGCCCATCAGTTCACGGTTCTTGGCAATCGCGCCCTCGCCTTCAAGGACCTGGACCATGATCGGACCGGAGATCATGAAGTCCACGAGGTCCTTGAAGAACGGACGCTCCTTGTGCACGCCGTAGAACGCCTCGGCTTCGGTGCGCGACAAGTGCATCATGCGCGCGGCCACGATCTTCAGTCCCGCCTTTTCAAAGCGCGACAGGATCGCGCCCACCGCGTTCTTGGCGACAGCGTCCGGTTTGATGATGGACAGGGTGCGTTCGATGGCCATGTTCAATTGCCCTTGGATGTGTTGAGTTTGTCCGGCGTGGCCCGCCCGCCGCCCCACTCGCCGACCAAAAAGGCCAGAAAAATGAAAGGCTTGCGCGACACGACAAACGCGAAATGTTAGCACGCGACAGACTGCCCGAGCACCGCGGGACCACCCCCTGCACAGGGGTCAGGCGGGGCCAGGCTCAAGCACCGCGAGCGACTCGACGTGCGTCGTGTGCGGGAACATGTTGACCACGCCGGCAGCCTTCAGATGCCAGGCGCCTTCGTGCGAGAGGATCGCGCAATCGCGCGCCAGCGTGGACGGGTTGCACGACACGTAGACCACGCGGCGCGGGCGCTGCGTGGCCCCGGCCAACGCCTGCGCCACGGCCTGCGCACCCTCGCGCGGCGGGTCGATCAGCACGGCGTCGATGAGCCCGTCCTTGTTCAATGCGTCCCAGTCGGCGCCTGTCCATGCGAACAGATTGCGCGCTTCAAAGCGCGCCTTGTGCTGCAACCCGTTGCCGGTCGCGGCGGCTTGCGCACGCTTGACCAGTGCCTCGCTACCTTCGATGCCGGTCACCTGCCGGCCGCGCATCGCAAGCGGCAGCGTGAAATTGCCGAGCCCACAGAAAAAATCTGCCACGCGCTCGTGCGGCCGCACATCGAGCAGGCGCAAGGCACGGCGCACCAGCACCTCGTTGATGCGGTGATTGACCTGCGTGAAGTCGGTCGGGCCGAAGGGCAGCGCCACGTTGAACTCCGGCAATGCGAGCGTCAGCTCACCGTACGCCGGTGCCAGCGGCACGGCCGTCTGCGGGCCTCCGGGCTGCTGCCAGAACTCCACGCCGTGGCGCGCACCGAAACCCACCAGCAGCGCGCCGTCCTGCTCGGTCAGTGGCTCGAGGTTGCGCAATACCAGGACGATGCGGCGCTGGCCGGCGGCGTCCGCCACTGCCAGTTCGATCTGCGGCATGCGCTTGCGGATCGACAGTTGCGCGACCAACTCGCGTAGCGGCAACAGGAGCGCGCCCACCTCCGATGGCAGGACATGGCACTCGCGCATGTCGGCCACGTAGCTGCTGGCCCGCTCGTGAAAGCCCACCAACACTCCGCCCTTCTTGACCACGTCGCGCACCGAGAGACGGGCGCGGTAGCGGTAGTGCCAGGTCGGTCCGTGGATCGGGCGCAGCATGCACTCCGGCCGGACCCGGCCAATGTGCCATAGCGCGTCTTCCAGCGCGCGCTGCTTGATGGCCACCTGCGCGGCAGGATCGACGTGCTGCATCGCGCAGCCACCGCAACTGCCGGGCGCCAGGCCGAAGTGCCGGCAGCGCGGCGCCACGCGCAGGCTCGATGCGCGCAGCACCTCCGCGAGCTCGGCCGTCTCGTAGCTCGGCTTGACCTTCTTGGGCGTGGCGCGCACGCGCTCGCCGGGCAGCGCGCCGGCGACGAAGACCACCTTGCCATCGCGATGACCGACGCCGCGCCCATCGAGATCGAGCGACTCGATCTCGAGCGTGAAGTCCTGCGCCATCATCAGCCGAGCCAGGCCGCGAGGTACTCGCGCCAGTGGGGCGCATCGAGCGCACGCAGCGATTCGCGCACCAGCTCCACTTCCTGCGCGTACTGCGACTCCGACCAGTGCCCGCGCATCTTCTGGAAGCGACAGTAGATGAGGTGCGTGTTCACGACATCGGTCTCGCAGTAGCAGCGAATGTCGTGCAACCGACCAGCCTGGTAGGCGCCCCACACCTGGCTGCCGTCCATGCCGAGCTTGCCCGCGAAGCCACACAGCCTTGCGAGTTCATCCAGCGAGGCGCTGGCGCGCGGCTGGTACAGCGCCAGCAGGTCCATGAGGTCGGTATGGCGCGTGTGATAGCGGCTGATGTAATTGTTCCACTTGAAGTCGCGATCGTCCTCGCCCATGTCCCAGTAGCGCGGCGCGCTCACTCCGTGCACCAGACCGCGGTAGTGCAGAACCGGCAAGTCGAAACCGCCGCCGTTCCAACTCACAAGCTGTGGCGTGTGCTTCTCGATCGTCTTGAAGAAGTCCTGGACCAGCTTGCCCTCACCGTCCTCCGGGCCACCGAGGCAGCGCACGCGAAAGCCGTTGTCATCGCGAAACGCGCAGCCGATGGCGATCACGCGGTGCAAGTGGTGCTGCAGGAAGTCCGATCCGGTGCGCTCGCGCCGCTCCGCAAAGGCAGCGGCGGCCACTGCAGCGTCATCAAGCGCCGCCCACTCGGGCCGCAGGCGGCGCAGCCCCGCGACGTCCGGAACCGTCTCAATGTCGAAGCTCAAAATGGGCGTCACGATGTACAGGCTAGCGCTTGGGCAGGACCGTCAGTGGGTCGATCGGCTTGCCTTGGCGGCGGATCTCGAAGTGCAGCTTGGGCAGTTCCGCGTCCGTCTTGCCGAGTTCGGCGATCCGCTGGCCGCGACTCACGCTCTGGCCCTGTTTCACAAGGATCTGCCGGTTGTGCGCGTAGGCTGTGACGTAGTCGTCGTCGTGCTTGACGATGACGAGATTGCCGTAGCCACGCAGGCCGCTGCCGATGTAGACGACCTGTCCGTCGGCGGCAGCCATGACGGGATCGCCCTCCTTGCCGGCGATGTCGATGCCCTTGTTGCGCGTTTCGTTGAATGTCTCGATGACCTTGCCCTCGATCGGCCACGCCCAGTTGCCACCCAAGGCCGCCTCACCCGGCTTGGTCGAGGCCGCCGACGGCGCAGCCGCCGCCGCGACTGGCGGTGCCGTCGTCGCGCCCGGTGACGGCAAAGCAGGCGCGGTTGCTGATGCAGTTGCGACCGGCGGCGTGGCCGCGGCTGCGGACGGCACACCGCTTCCGGCAGCGGTCGCAGGCGCCGAGGAAGCAGCGGGTGCAATCGGCGGCAAGGCCGCGCCGCCACCGGGCAACTGCGCGGTCCCGCTTGCAAGGGGCTGCGTCTGCGCCGCAGCCACCGGCGCCACCGGCACAGCGGTGACCGCAGCCGCGGTCGGCGGTGCAACGCGCAGGCTCTGCCCCACGGTCAGCCGGCTCGGATCCTCAATGCCATTCCACCGGGCGATCTCGCGGGCATCTTGGCCGAAGGCCAGCGCGATTCCGTAAAGCGTGTCGCCCCGCTGCACCGTGTACATGCCGTCCTTGGCTTGACGCGACGCCGGCGGTTGAGACACGACGCCGCCGCCAGGAGGCGCCGAGACAGCCGGCCGACTGGACCGGTCAACGATCGGCGCCTCGTTCAGCGACGTGGTCGCGCACCCGGACAGAGCGACGATGCCAGCCAGTCCAGCAAGAACGTGTCGATGGGTTATGTGAAGCATGGAAATTCCCGCAAGACGAAGAAGCCACCCTGGCGCAGTCTGCGCCGCCGCGCTTGGCCTAGACGGTACCGCCGCGCAACGGGACGAAGCGTACCGGCTCGGTGGTGCGGCGTTGAACGCGACCCTGCGTGTCCTTGCTAACGATCGTCATGCGCTGGTCGTCGACGCCGACCGGCGCGACGATTCGACCCCCGGGCTTGAGTTGTTCGATCCAGGCGGCCGGCACTTCCTCGCCGGCCGCTGCCGCCGCGATGGCATCGAACGGCGCCTCGCCCACGACACCGAGCGCGCCATCGCCGAAGGCCAAACGCAGGTTGGCAATGCGCAGCGGCCGCAGGTTGTTGCGCGCGAGCTCATGCAGAGCACGCACGCGCTCGATCGAGATGACGGTGCCGAACAATTGCGCCAGCACCGCGGCTGCGTAGCCGCAGCCCGTTCCGACCTCGAGCACCTTGGCCTGTTTCGGGTCGGCGCAATCCTGCAGCGCCAGCTCGGCCGTGCGCGCGACGATGTAGGGCTGCGAGATGGTCTGTCCATGCCCGATGGGCAGCGCCGTGTCTTCGTAGGCGCGGCTGGCCAGCGCCGGATCGACAAAAGCATGCCGCGGCACCTGACGCAACGCCTCGAGCACGCGCGGATCGCGCACGCCCAGTTCGCGCACGCGGTCGACCATGCGATCACGCACACGCGCCGACACCAAGCCAGCAATCGCCGTGGCAGATTTCACTGGTCCTGGTCCTGCAGCCACCGCGTGACCGCAGGCAGCAGTTCGACATGCGTAAGGTCGATTTGAAGCGGCGTCACCGAAACGTAGTTGTTGGCGGTCGCATGGAAGTCCGTGCCTGGACCGGCATCCTTTGCTCCACCAGCGGCGCCGACCCAATAAATGGTCTCCCCGCGCGGATTTTCTGCACGCACAACGGGCTCGGCATGATGGCGCTTGCCCAGCCGCGTCACCTGCACGCCTTTAACCGCGTCGCGCGGCACATTGGGCAGGTTCACATTGAGAAGGAAGGGCGCCGACAGTGGCGCCTCGACATAACGGCGCACGATGTGCGCGGCCCAATGCGCAGCGTCGTGCACGAAAGCCTGGCCATGCTCCACCAGCGAGAAGGCGAACGAAGGCACGCCGAAGAGGTACCCCTCCATGGCGGCGGCCACCGTACCGGAATAGATGGTGTCGTCGCCCATGTTCTGGCCGTTGTTGATGCCCGAAACGACGATGTCCGGCCGCTGATCGAGCAGGCCGGTCAGCGCGACGTGCACGCAGTCCGTCGGTGTGCCGTTGATGAAGTAAAAGCCGTTGCTCGCGCGGTGCACCGTCAGCGGGCGTGACAGCGTCAGTGAATTGCTCGCGCCACTGTGATTCTGCTCTGGCGCAACGACAGTCACCTCGCCCAGGGGGCGCAATGCGTCCGCCAGGGCAGCAAGCCCGGCAGCCAGGTAGCCGTCATCGTTGGAAACCAGGATGCGCACAGGATGATGCGATTCCCGTCAAGCCACTGGCGACGGCATCGAGTGAAGACAGTGGCAAGCAGGATCTCGCAAAATCATACGCGAGCACGCCGCCCGAGCGTCCCGTTGCGTCGCTTTCGGACCCAGGGCTCCTCCCTCTATCACGGGTAAGCACGCTCGCATTGAAGCCGCGGACAAACTAAAAGAAATGGCCCGGGCGTTGCCGGGCCATCTCGCTTGAAAACTAATGGTCGGGGCGGCGGGATTCGAACTCGCGACCCCTTGCACCCCATGCAAGTGCGCTACCAGGCTGCGCTACGCCCCGACACGAGCACGCATTGTACGCGAGCGCCAAGCGGGCACGCTCAATCGCCCGACAGCAGTCTGCGGATCGCCAATAGTTCCGCACGCACATCGAGCGCCGCCGACGTTGCCGCCAAGGGCATCTCGCCGTTAGGCCGCGCACGCGTTTCACGCCCGCCTTCAAGCCGGTTGCGAGCGCCACTGATCGTGAAGCCTTGTTCGTAGAGCAGTTCGCGGATGCGGCGGATCAGCAGCACTTCGTGGTGCTGGTAGTAGCGCCGATTGCCGCGACGCTTGATCGGCTTCAGTTGTGTGAACTCCTGCTCCCAGTAGCGCAGGACGTGCGGCTTGACGCCGCATAGGTCACTCACCTCGCCGATGGTGAAGTAGCGCTTCGCCGGGATGGGCGGCAGAGCGACCTGCGCTTCGGAGCGCTGCATTCTTGACGCCCGCCGCCAGCCCTAGACGCCCTGCGCGCGGGCGACCGCCGCCTTCAGCTTCTGGCTGGCGTGGAAGGTCACCACGCGGCGCGCGGTGATGGCGATCTCTTCGCCTGTCTTGGGATTGCGGCCGGGACGCTGCGGCTTGTCGCGCAATTGGAAGTTGCCGAAGCCCGACAGCTTGACCGACTCACCCCGCTCAAGCGCGGCGCGGATCTCGTCGAAGAACCCGTCGACCATGTCCTTGGCCTCCCGCTTGTTCAGCCCAAGGCGGTCGAACAGGGCATCCGCAAGCTCGGCCTTGGTGACGGTGCGCGCCTCGCCCTCCGGCGCCGCTTTGGAGGCCGCGGGCAAGTCCGGAAACCTAAACGCCGGCATGTGCTGGTCGTTATCCATGGGCTTCACTGACGCAGGCGAGCTCCCATTCGGTTGCCGAGTTCCTCGACAACACAGGCGACCGCCGCGTCGGCAACGCTATCGCTGAGGGTGCGGACAGTATCTTGCAGAAGAATCCTGAAGGCAAGGCTTTTCTCTTTATTTAACAACGCGTTAGCGCCTGCTTCCGCGACTTTGCCTGAACCCGCTTGAGCGCTTGCGTCAACCGGTCGATAAAGGTCGAACAGTCGGAAGTCGACCAAGCTTGCCAGGCGCGGGTCGCTTGCCCGCTTGGACTCGACCACATCCAGGATCTGCTGCAGCAGGACGTCCCCGGGGAACCAGAGCGCCAGGTCGCGCTGCACTGCAGGAAAGCGCGGCACGTCAGCGACGCGGTGCAACGGCTTGTGCAGCAGCGGCGCGACGTCCAGTTCGAACAGCACCGCGGGCTTGGGCAATTCGTGCCGCTGCTGCAGACGCGGGTGCAGTTCGCCCACCCACCCCACCGCGCGTCCGTCGATCTCGATGCGCGCGCTGCGACCGGGGTGCAGCGCCGGATGCGAAGAGGCGACAAAGCGCAGCGGCCGGTGCGCCACCAGACGCTCAACGTCGCCTTTGATGTCGAAGAGGTCCACATCCCGCTTGGCGCTGCCCCACTGCTCGTCCGTCGCCAGGCCGTAAGCCAGGCCGGCAATGCGCAGGGGTTGCACCAGACCACCGACTGCGAGCGGTCCCTCCGCGCTTCCTGGCGCGCGCAGGAACACCCGCCCCAGTTCGAATACGCGCACCCGCGATGCCTTGCGGTTGATGTTGTAGCGCAGAGCCGAGACCAGGCCGCCAAGCAGGCTCGAGCGCATCACAGCGAGGTGACTGGCGATCGGATTGAGCAGCCGAATCGGTTCGGTATTGCCGGCGAAGTCGGCTTCCCAGGCAGACTCCACGAACGCGTAGTTCACCAGCTCCTGGTAGCCGGCAAAGGCCAACCGTTGGCGCAGCGCGTGCGCGCTCAGTCGCGTTTCGCTGGGCGAACGCATGATTGCTGGCACGCGCGGCGGTAGCGAGGGAATCTTGTCGAAGCCGTGCAGGCGCGCGACCTCTTCAATAAGGTCCTCTTCGATCTGCAGATCGAAGCGCCAGCTGGGCGGCGTCACGACGAACCGATCGCCCTCCCGGGTCCAGGCGAATCCCAACCGATCGAACACGGCACCGATCTCGGCGTCGGTGACCGGGATACCGATCACCTTGCGACACCGCGCCGCACGCAGGGCCACCGGCTTGCGCTCCGGCAGACGCGTGATCTGATCATCGACCGGCCCCACCTGCGTCCTAGGCGTGCCGCAGATCTCGATGAGGAGCCGCGTGATGTATTCGATGTGCTCGACAGTAGTGGCGAAATCGACACCGCGCTCGAAGCGATGCGCGGCGTCCGTGGAAAAGTTGTACTTGCGCGCGCGGCCCTGGATGGACTCGGGCCACCAGAAGGCCGCTTCGACGTAAACGTGGGTGGTGTCAAGCGACACCGCGGTCGACTCGCCGCCCATGATGCCGGCCAGCGACTCCACGCCGTGCTCATCGGCGATCACGCCGACCCAGTTGTCGAGTTCGACCGTGCTGCCATTCAGAAGCTCGAGCGTCTCGCCAGCGCGGCCCCAGCGCACGGTCAACCCGCCCTTAACCTTTTCAAGGTCGAAGACGTGCGTTGGCCGGCCGAGTTCGAGCATCACGTAATTGGATATGTCCACCAGGGCCGAGATCGGGCGCTGGCCGCCACGCTCAAGCCGCCGCTTCATCCAGTCGGGCGTGGGCGCCTTCGCATTCAAGTGGCGAATCACCCTGCCCGAGAAACGGCCGCACAGGTCCGCGGCCTCGATGCGCACGGGCAGGCGCTCATCCGACGTGGGCGCCACTGCATCCATGCGCGGCAAAGTCAGCTTGGCACCGGTGATTGCCGCCACCTCGCGCGCCACGCCCACCACGCTCAGCGCGTCGCCGCGATTGGGCGTGAGCTTGATGGTGAACTTTCGATCGTCCAGCTCGAGCACCTCACGGATGTCGCGCCCCACTGGCACATCACCGTCGAGGACGAGCAGGCCCGAGTGGTCCTCGGTCAGGCCCAGTTCGCGCGCCGAGCACAGCATGCCCTCGGAGGGCATACCCCGCATCTTGGCCTCCTCGATCTGGAGCCCGCCAGGCAACACGGCACCCACCAGCGCACAGGGCACCCGAATGCCGGCCGCGACGTTCGGCGCGCCGCAGACGATGTTCAGCAGCCTGCCGCCGCCGGCATCGACCTCGCACACGGTCAGCTTGTCGGCATTCGGATGCTTGTCGACCTTGCGCACGTGGCCGACCACGACGCCTGAGAACAGCGGCGCCGCTGGCACTACCTCCTCGACCTCCAGCCCGGCCATGGTGAGCGCGTGGCTCAGTTCATCACTGCTGAGCGCGGGGTTGACGACCTGGCGCAGCCACTGTTCTGAGAATTGCATGTTCGACTCCTGCGCCTAGTTGAACTGCTGCAGAAAGCGCAGGTCGCCCTCGAAGAACAGGCGAAGGTCGTTGACGCCATAGCGCAGCATGGTCAGTCGCTCGATCCCCGAGCCGAACGCGAAGCCGGTGTAGCGCTCCGGATCGAGCCCGAAGTTGCGCACCACTGTGGGATGCACCTGGCCCGCGCCCGAGATCTCGAGCCATTTGCCCTTGTTCGGTCCCGTCGCGAACATCATGTCGATCTCTGCCGAAGGCTCGGTGAACGGGAAGAACGACGGACGGAACCGCACCTGCAGATCATCGGTCTCGAAGAAGCGGTGCAGGAAATCGGTGTACACGGCCTTCAGGTCCGCGAACGAAATGTCCTCGTCGATCCACAGGCCTTCGACCTGATGGAACATCGGCGAGTGCGTGGCGTCGGAGTCGACGCGATAGGTGCGGCCCGGCGCGATCACCTTGATCGGCGGCTTGTGCATGCGCGCGTAACGCACCTGCATCGGCGAGGTGTGGGTCCGCAGCATCAGCGGCTTGCCATCGGCATCCTTCATGTCGACGTAGAAGGTGTCCTGCATCGAGCGCGCCGGGTGGTTCTCGGGATTGTTCAGCGCCGTGAAGTTGTGCCAGTCGCTCTCGATCTCGGGACCGTCGGCCACGTCGAAGCCGATCGAGCCGAAGATCTCCTCGATGCGCATCCAGGTCTGAAGCACCGGGTGGATGCCGCCGGCCGACAGCTTGCGACCGGGCAGTGTGACGTCGAACGATTCGGCCGCCAGACGGGCATTCAACTCGGCCTCGGCAAGTTGGGCACGGCGCGCGGCGAGCAGCGCCTCGATTGCCTCCTTGGCCGCGTTGATGCGCGCACCCTGGGCCTTCTTTTCTTCGGGCGCGAGCTTGGCCAAGCCCTTGAGCAGCTCGGTGACGCTGCCGGCCTTGCCAAGAAAGCGCGCCTTTTCGTTCTCAAGTGCGGCGGGCTCGGCCGCGGCGGCGAAGGCCTCGCCAGCAGCTCGGACTAGGGCGTCGAGATCGTTCATCGTGAGGCTCGCAAAGAACGTGAGGCAAAAAAAACGGGGCCTGCCACCAACGCCAGGCCCCGTTCTTGGTTGCGTCTCGAAGGACGCGCGCGATCAAGCGGCGAGGCTGGACTTGACCTTGTCAACGATGGCCGCAAACGCCGGCTTGTCGAGCACCGCCATGTCAGCGAGAACCTTGCGATCAAGCTCGATCGAGGCCTTTTTCATGCCGTTCATGAAGGCGCTGTAGGTCATGTCGTGCTCGCGCACCGCCGCGTTGATGCGGGCGATCCACAGCGAGCGAAACACGCGTTTCTTGGTGCGGCGATCGCGGTACGCGTACTGCCCCGCTTTCATCACCGCTTCTTTGGCAACCCGGAACACGTTGTTCCGGCGCTGGGTGAAGCCCTTGGCTTTGGCCAGGACCTTTTTGTGGCGGGCGCGAGCTGTTACACCACGTTTGACGCGAGGCATGGTTCAGTCTCCTCAGGCGTAGGGCAACATGCGACGCACGCTCTCGACATCCGAGGGGTGCAGTTCCACCGGGCCGCGCAGATGGCGCTTGCTCTTGGTGGTCTTCTTGGTGAGGATGTGGCGCTTCATCGCCTGTCCCCGCTTGATCGATCCGCTGTTGCGGACGATGAAACGCTTCGCAGCGCTCTTTTTGGTCTTCATCTTAGGCATCTGAGCCGTCCTTTCTTTCTTGGATGGCGTTCAGGCGACCGTCCTTGCGACGGCACTTCATTGGCCTGACACCACTTGTTGCCGGAGGCAGCGGTGACCTCCGCGCCGCCCGGGGTACTACAACCTGCCTTACCTTTTCTTCTTTGGTGCCAGCATCATCACCATCTGGCGACCCTCGAGCCTGGGCATTTGCTCGACCTGGGCGGTCTCCTCCAGGTCACTGCGCACACGCTCCAGCAGCTTCATCCCAAGGTCCTGGTGGGCCATCTCGCGCCCACGGAACCGTAACGTCACCTTGGCCTTGTCGCCCTCGTCGAGGAACTCGCGCAGCTTGCGCACCTTGGTGTCGTAATCATGATCGTCGGTGGCCGGACGGAACTTGATCTCCTTGACCTCGATGATCTTCTGCTTGAGCTTGGCTTCGTGCGCCTTCTTCTGTTCCTGATACTTGAACTTGCCGTAGTCCATCAAGCGGACCACGGGAGGCTGCGCTGTCGGTGCGATCTCCACGAGATCGACATCGGCTTCCTCGGCCAGGCGCAGCGCCTCGATCGTGCGCATGACACCCAAAGCTTCGCCGTTGACGCCGATGACGCGCACATCGAGTGCGCCAATCTCGCGATTCAAGCGGTGCGAACGTTCCTGAGCGATGGTGATGAACTCCGTCTATTCAAAAATCAAGCCGTGGAGCCCACGTCGCGTCGCAAAGCGATGTCCTCGGACAAGCGCTCGACGAACAGATCGAGGGGCATTGCCCCAAGATCGACCCCGCCACGGGCTCTCACGGCCACCTGCCCGCTTTGCATCTCCTTGTCCCCAACGACGAGGATGTACGGGAGCTTCTGCAAAGCAAGGGCGCGGATTTTATAGGTGATCTTTTCGTTCCGCAAATCGGCCTCGGCCCTAAAGCCTTGTTTTTTCAGCTTTTCGACAACACCCTCGGCGTAGGCCGCCTGGTGCTCGGAAATGCAGGCGACCGCCGCCTGCACCGGCGCCAGCCAAGACGGAAAGGACCCGGCATGGTTCTCGATCAGGATGCCGATGAAGCGCTCGAGCGAGCCCACCACCGCACGATGCAGCAGCACCGGCACCTTGCGCGTGTTGTCCTCGGCCACATACTCGGCACCGAGGCGGCCCGGCATGGAGAAGTCGACCTGCATGGTCCCGCACTGCCAGGTCCGGCCGATGGCGTCCTTAAGGTGGTACTCGATCTTGGGGCCGTAAAAGGCGCCGTCGCCCGGCGAAATCTCAAACGTCACGCCGGAAGCGCGCAGCGACTCCATCAGCGCATGCTCGGCCTTATCCCAGAGCTTGTCTGCGCCGATGCGCTTGTCGGGCCGCGTCGCCACCTTGTACTGGACCTCGGTAAAGCCGAAGTCGGAGTAGACCTTCTGCAACTGCGCCGTGAACGCCACGCACTCGGCCTGTATCTGGTCTTCCGTACAGAAAATGTGGCCGTCGTCCTGCGTGAAGCCGCGCACCCGCATCAGCCCGTGCAGCGCGCCCGAGGCCTCATTGCGATGGCACTGGCCGAATTCGCCGTAGCGCAGCGGCAGGTCGCGGTAGCTGCGCAGGTCCGATTTGTAGATCTGGATGTGCCCCGGACAGTTCATCGGCTTCAGGGCGTAGTACCGGTTCTCCGACTCGGTCGTGAACATGTTGTCGCGGTACTTCTCCCAGTGGCCAGAGGCCTCCCAGAGAGAACGATCGAGGATCTGCGGCGCCTTGACCTCGCGGTAGCCGGTGTCGCGATACACCTGCCGCATGTACTGCTCCACCGCCTGCCAGATTGCCCAGCCCTTGGGGTGCCAGAAGACCAGGCCCGGCGCCTCGTCCTGGAAGTGAAAGAGATCCAGTTCCTTGCCGAGCTTGCGGTGGTCGCGCTTCTCGGCCTCCTCGAGCATGCGCAGGTACGCGTCCTGGTCCTCCTTCTTGGCCCAGGCTGTGCCGTAGATACGCTGCAGCATCTCGTTCTTGCTGTCGCCGCGCCAGTAGGCGCCGGCCACCTTCATCAGCTTGAACGTCTTCAGCTTTCCCGTGCTCGGAACGTGCGGACCGCGGCACAAATCGATGAAGCCGCCCTCGCGATACAGCGAGATGTTCTCGTTGTTGGGGATCGAGGCAATGAGCTCGGCCTTGTACTTTTCACCAATGGACTCGAAGAACTTCAGGGCCTCGTCGCGACTCCATTCCTCGCGCGAGACTCTTTCGTCCAATTTGGCGAGCTCGGCCATTTTCTTCTCGATGGCCCGCAGATCTTCGGGCGTGAACGGACGCTTGTAGGCGAAATCATAGTAAAAGCCATTGTCGATCACCGGTCCGATGGTGACCTGCGCCTCGGGAAATAGCTCCTTCACCGCGTAGGCGAGCAAATGCGCCGTCGAATGGCGGATGACGTCGAGCCCTTCGGCGTCTTTGTCGGTGACGATGGCCAGTTGCGCATCGCGGTCCAGCACGAACGACGTGTCGACGAGCTTGCCGTCCAATTTGCCTGCGAGCGCGGCGTTTGCCAGACCGGGCCCGATGGAGGCGGCGACCTCGGCCACGCTCACGGGTCCGTCGAAAGACCGCTTGGAGCCATCGGGCAGTTGCACTGAAATCATGTTGGGTCCAAAGGGAGAAACTGGGCGAAAAAAAAGTGCGGTCGAGGCCGCACTTTCTTTGAAACAGTCGGGGAACTGAAGGGCGAACTCGTCAGGGACACGGAAGAACGCTGAACGTAGTTCGCAACACCATGATCATGATCCTTCGGTCGCAGAACCGTGGCTGCACCACCGGTGGTGGTAGGCGCGATTGGACTCGAACCAACGACCCCCACCATGTCAAGGTGGTGCTCTAACCAGCTGAGCTACGCGCCTGCTTCAATCGCAACGCAAAGATGATACACGAGCGCGTGTCGACGAGTGCCCGACGCCGTTAACGGCGCCGCGCTGAGACCACGCCCTTGACCTCGGCGACCTGTGTCAGCGCGCGCCGCACAGCACCGGCGTCGCTGACCTCGATGGTGAACTGCATCATGGCCTGCCCCCGGTTGCTCGCGGTGTTCACACCGATCACATTCAGCTTCTCGCGCGCGAACACCTCGGAGACATCGCGCAGCAGCCCCTGGCGATCATTGGCCACCAAGAAGACATCCACGGGATAGCTGCCCTCCCCCCGACCCCAGGTGACTTCGATCAGCCTCTCGGGCTGGCGCAGCGCCAGCGCCTGCGCATTGACGCACTGGGCGCGGTGGATCGAGACGCCCTTGCCGCGCGTCACGAACCCGACGATGTCATCCGGCGGCACCGGTCGGCAGCAGCGGGCCAAACTGGTCAGCAGCGAATCGACGCCGACCACCAGCACGCTGCTCTTGCCCTCGCTGGCCGGCCGCATGCGTTGCAGGACGACCGGCGGCGGCTCCTCGGCGGGCGCCTCCGGCGCGACCATCGCGTGCTCGATCGAGCGCAGACTGAACTCCTCCTTGGTGGCCGCCACGCACAACTCGTCCACGCTGCCGAAGCCCAATCGGCGCGCGAGATCCTCGAGCTTGGTTGCCGTCTTGCCGAGCCGCGCGAGTTCCTTGTCGACGATGATCCTGCCGGCGCCGATCGCCTGCTCGAGCTCGAGCGCGTTGAACCACTGGCGCACCTTGGCGCGCGAGCGCGCGCTGGCCAGGTAGCCAAGCTCGGGATTGAGCCAGTCCCGGCTGGGTCCACCAGTCTTGGCGGCGACGATCTCCACTGTCTGGCCCGTCCGAAGTTGCGTCTGCAGCGGCGCCATGGCGCCGTCCACGCGCGCGCCGCGGCAGCGATGACCGAGCTCGGTGTGAACGTGGTAGGCGAAGTCGATCGGCGTGGCGCCGGCAGGCAGCTCGACGACCCGCGCCTGCGGCGTGAGGACGTAGATGCGGACATCCTCGACGGCCGCGCTGCCGCTGGCTGCCCCACGCGGCGCCGCGCCACTGACATCGTCGCGCCACGCCAAGAGCTGGCGCAGCCAGGCGACCCGCTCATCGTCGGCCGCCGCGCCCTTGCTGCCAGGCGCGCCGCCCTCCTTGTAGCGCCAGTGCGCTGCCAGCCCGAGCTCGGCCAGCTCGTGCATGAGCCGCGTGCGAATCTGGATCTCCAGCGGCCGGCCCCGCCCGTCGCGCACGACCGTGTGCAGCGACTGGTAGCCGTTGGCCTTCGGCTTGGCGATGTAGTCGTCATACTCGGCGCCGATCGGCGTGAACCGCTCGTGCACCAGCGACAGCACCTGGTAGCACTGCGCCACCTCGTCGACGATCACGCGCAGCGCGCGCACGTCGAAGAGCTGGTCGAAGTCGAGTCCCTTGAGCTGCATCTTGTGCCAGATGCTGTAGATGTGCTTCGGCCGGCCATTGACCTCGCCGCGCAGGCCGGCCGAAGCAAGCAGCGCCTGCAATTCGGCCTGCGCTTCCTCGATGAAGCCCTCGCGCTCGACGCGCTTCTCATCCAGCAGTCGCGCAACGCGCTTGTAGGTCTCGGGCTCGAGAAAGCGGAACGCCAGGTCCTCCAGCTCCCACTTGAGCTGCCAGATCCCGAGGCGGTTGGCCAGCGGCGCGTACAGCTCCAGCGTCTCGCGTGCCAGCCGCTCGCGCAGGCCAGGCTCGCCCTCCTGCTTGCTGGCGGCAAACCAGCGCAGCGACTGCAAGCGCGAAGCCAGCCGCAGGAGAACAACGCGCAGGTCGTTGCACATCGCCAGCAGCATCTTGCGCAGGCTCTCGGTCTGCTGCTCGGCATCGACCTGCGGCTCACCGCGGGCACGTGTGCGCTCGGACAGCCGCATCAGCTGGCGCAGATCGCTGACCAGCTGGGCCACGTTGCCGCCGAAACGGCCACGAATCCAGTCGTCTGCGTCGCGCAATACGTCGTGGGCAGCAAACAGATAGCCAGCCGCAATCAGGTCTGGTTCGTCGCGCAACGGCCGCACGATCGCGGCAATGCCATCGGCGTGCTCGCTGTACGGCTCGCCGGTCGCCAGGCGGCGCTCCACGTACAGGGGTGCCACGACCGCGCGCGCGGCCGCCGCGTCCACCAAGGGGACGACGTTGTCGCCGGGACGGGCGGGCGGGGTGCGGACGGTGGTAGTCATCAACAAACCAGGGAGGCCAGTGCACGCAGGCGGGTACTGCTCGTCGATTCTAGAGAGCCGGACCGACCGCGCCAGGACAAATCGAGCACAATCGGTCATATGTTCAAGGCCCTGCTCGAACGGCTTGGTGCATCGGGACGCGTTGCGATCCCTGACGACCTGTGGCGCGCCACCGTCAACGCGCTGCCATTCGTCGCGCAGCTTGACGCGGTTGATCGAGATCGGCTGCGCAAGCTGGCCGAATCCCTGCTCGGCGAGAAGGAGATGGCGGCCGCCAGCGACCTCGAGCTGAACGCGCAGATGCAGGTCAACATCGCCACGCAGGCGTGCCTGCCGATCCTGAACCTGGGCATCGAGTGGTATCGCGGCTGGAGCAGCATCGTCGTCTACCCGGGCGAGTTCCTCGTGCCGCGCGAGGTCACCGACGACGATGGCGTGGTGCACGAGTATGTGGAGCCCATTGCTGGCGAGGCCTGGGACGGCGGTCCGCTGATCCTGTCGTGGGAGGACGCGCAGATCACCCAGGACGATGGCCGCGCCGGCTACAACGTGGTGATCCACGAGTTCACGCACAAGCTCGACATGCTCAACGGCGAAGCCGATGGCGTTCCTCCGTTCGACCGGCGCCTGCATCCCGAGCTCGACCTGGCGGCCTGGCAGGCCGCGCTTGAAGACGCCTACGAGCGCTTCAATGCCGAGCTCGACCTGATCGAGGCCGCGCTGCCGCCGGGCGTGGACCCGGACAGCGAGGAGGCCGACGCGCACTATGCGCACCTGCCCCTGGATGCCTACGCCGCGCAGAACACCGGCGAGTTCTTCGCGGTCTCCAGCGAGGCATTCTTCGTCGACCCGGCCCGCATCGAGCAGGCGTTCCCCGACTGGTACCGGCAGCTGGCACTGTTCTTCCGCCAGGACCCGCTGCATCGCTGAGGCGCCACCCGGGGACCGCGTGAAGCAGCTTCTCATCGTCTGGCATTCGACCACCGGCGGGTCGGCGCAAATGGCGCGCGCCGCCTTCGACGGCGCACGTGCCGACGGCGACGTCCACGTGCGCCTGCAACGGGCCGTTGAGACGACGCCGGCTGATGTGCTGACGGCCGATGGCTATCTGTTCTGTGCGCCAGAGCACCTGGCCTCGCTCGCCGGTCCGATGAAGGACTTCTTTGACCGCTGCTACTACACGGCCCTCGATCGCATCAATGGCCGGTCCTATGCGCTGCTGGTGTGCGCAGGCAGCGACGGTAGCGGCGTGGTGCGGCAGGTCGAGCGCATCTGCACCGGCTGGCGGCTAAGGCAGGCCGCGCCGCCGCTGATCGTGAATACGCGCGCACAGACGCCGGAGGCGATCCTCGCGCCGAAGCAGATTGCAGAGGCAGAGCTGGCACGGTGCCGCGAGGTTGGGGCCGCCTTGGCGGCGGGGCTCGAGGCAGGCATCCTGTGAACATGAAGCCGCAGGAGGCGACCACCGCGCCGACGACGATCACCTATGGGCACGTCGACGGCTGCGCGCTGCTCGCCGATGTGTACACGCCCGTCGCAGGACCTAATCCGCATCCGGCTGTCGTCTGGATTCACGGCGGCGGCCTCATCTTCGGCAACCGGACGATGATCCGGCCCACCTTCCGCAACGTGCTGTTGGACGCAGGCGTCGTCGTCGTCAGCATCGAGCATCGCCTCGCGCCGGAAACGAAGCTCATCGACATCCTTCGCGACGTCGAGACGGCGTGGCGCTGGTTGCGGGGGCCGGGCGCAGCCCAGTTCACGCTCGATCCGGCGCGCAGTGCGGCCGCGGGCGGCTCAGCAGGCGCCTATCTGTCCTTGCTCGCCGGCAGCCGCGTCAAGCCCGCGCCGCGTGCGATTGCCTCGTTCTGGGGCTTTGGCGACATCACCCGGCCCTGGGAGGCCGAGCCCAGCGCGTACTACCGCACCATGGAGCGCATGACACGCGAGCGGGCGATGCAGTTCGTGGGCAGCGCGCCCGTGGCGGGCGCGCCGCTCGATCGCGGCCGTGACAACTTCTACCTTTACTGCAGGCAGGAAGGCCGCTGGCTTGCCGAAGTGACGGGCCATCATCCGACCACCGAACCGGGCTGGTTCGATGCCGTGTGCCCCTTGCGCATGATCGACGCGAGCTTTCCGCCCACGATCCTCGTGCACGGTCGCGAGGACACCGACGTACCGTGCGAAGAGTCACAGGAACTTGCAGCGCGCATGGCGCAGCTAGGTATCAATCACGCACTGGTGATCGAGGACCAAGCCGGGCATGGACTGGCGCGCGTGCCTCCCAAACGCGTGGCAGCCATTGAGACCCAAGCTGCGCGGTTCGTTTTGGACCGCTTGCGTGCTTGAGACTTGCTCAGCGAGCCGCCGGCTGCAGCACCAACTGGCGCCGTGCCTTCGGCGCGTACTCGATGGCCCTGTACTGGCCCTGCGCCCACTCGCGCACGAGATCAACGTCCACGTCGTCCAGCGGACTACCGCTTTGGGCACTGGAGATGGTCCACGCACCACCCTCGCCCGCCAGGTCGTAGATCACGCGCATGACCGGGCCGTGCTCGGCCGCGAAGGGCGCGCCCGGCTTGCGGCCAAAGGCTGCCACGTTGACCGTGTCGGCGTCGCCGCCGACCGGCACGCGCCGCTCAAACCAGCCGCGTAGCACCGGCATGTTGGACAGCGGCCGATGCTCAAGCACGGCCGGATGCTGATCGCCCCAGTTCATGCTCAGCACATCCTTACCGGTTGATTCCGCCAGGTCCTTGACGGCGAGCTCGAGCGACTCGGTCAGGAGCTCCTCGCAGCTCTCGCGCCGCCGGGTGCTGCGGTCGTCGCACCAGTCGCGCGCGGTGCTGCGTCCCTGCAGCACGGCGGCGGTCGCGATGACCATGTCGCCGCGCGCTGCCAGGGGCGCTCCCAGATCGTCCTCGAAGATGCGCTTGCGCAACTCGCGCAGCCAGGCGTGGTACAGCAGCGGCTCGGGGGCGGTCGCGCGCATCGTGCCGTCCCATTGCTGTAGCCGGCCCAGCGCGATCTTGGCGGCATTGGTGGACGGTTGCGCGCGCGCCAGTAGCGGAAGATAGGTTTGCACGGACAGGTTGCGCTGATCGAGCTGGATGCGCTGCATGCTCGCGACGTCGTGCTCGTCCTGCGCCGCCAGCAACTCGCGGATGCGCTGCATGCGGTACGGCGGAGCAAACGTCGTGCTGCCGACATGCAGCGGATAGGGGCGGTCGATCAGCTTCGCATTGGCGGTGGCGATGAAGCCCTCGGGAGGATCGATGATGCGGGGCAGTTGCTCGAAGCTGAGGAAGCCCGCCCAGTCGTTGGCCGCATCCCAGCCTGGCGCCGGCACCTGCCCACGGAACGCACTGTCCACCTTGCGCAGCGGCATGCGGCCGGCCGCGATCCAGCCGATGCGCCCGGAACGTCCTGCGGACGCCGCCTCGGCAAACACCACGTTCTGGCGGATGCTGGTGAAGTCGCGCAATGCAGCCTCGACGTCAGCGGCACTGCGCGCGCGGTTCAGCCCCCGAAACGCGCGCAAGGTGCTGTCCCCCGGCTCCGCTGCCGCCCAGCGCATCGCCAGGACGTACTGTCCGGCCAACTGCGGTCGCTGGCCGGTCGTCTTGTCCTTGCCATTGCGGGGCGATGAGGCCGGCGGCCGCAGCTGCGAGAGCGCGTCCGACACCACCGGGCCATGACGCGTCGCGCGCACCGTCAGCCGCACGTCGTCGGTGCCCTTCACGCGGATCACTTCCTCGCGCGTCGCGAAGGCGGCCCAGCCGTCCGGTGTCTGGTACTGCGTCCGATCATCCGGCCGCAGGCGCTCGATATAGAGATCTTCGGCATCGGCCTCCACGTTGGTGAAGCCCCAGGCCACGTGCGCGTTGCGACCGAACAGCACATACGGCAGGCCGGGCAGCGTCGCGCCGAACACCTTGAACCCCTGCGCCCCGCGCACATGCAGCGATGCCATGTACACCACGGCCGGCGTGGCCAATCCAAGATGCGGATCATTGGCCAGCAGCGGCTGGCCGCTTTGCGTGCGGCCGCCGGCCACCACCCAGTTGTTCGACCCGAGCCCGCCGCCCAGGCCAAAGCCCCCCAGCGAGGGCAGCTCGGCGAGTCGTGTTGCACCGTCCAGCAGTGCCGTTTGCGGCGCAAACAGCCCCATGACGCGATACAGGTCGACGTAGTCGACGGTCACCAGCGGCGGTGCGCCGCTGGCATCCGGCCGCAGTTCCTCGATCTCCGCCTTGGTGAAGCGCGCGGCCAGCAGCATGCGCGCAAGTTCGTCGCGCCAGGTCTGGCCCAGATCGAGCGCCATCATCACGCCCCAGGCCATGCTGTCCTGCTCGGTCCAGGGCGCCGGTGCCGGCGTGCGCGTGAGCAGGAACTCGGGCGGCAGCGGACCGGTGCGCGACTGCAGGGCGGCGTTGATGCCCGCCACATAGGCCTGCAACTGAGCCCGCGTCTCGGCGTCCATGTCGTCGACCATGCGCTGTGCGACCTGCAACACCCCCAGCGTGCGCAGGTAGCGATCGACATCGAGTCCCGCCGGACCGGCAAGTTCGGACAGGCGCCCCTGCGCGATGCGCCGGTTGAAGTCCATCTGCCACAGCCGGTCCTGCGCGTGTGCAAAGCCCAGTGCGAACAGCGCGTCGCCCTCGGTGGCCGCGAGGATATGCGGCACGCCCGCCTCGTCGCGCAGAATCTCCACGGGCAGCTGCAGCCCCGCCACGCGCAGCGTCCCGTCCTGCGTCGGCAAGCTGGCCTGCCGATACCAGAGCAACGCCACAGCGAGCGTGACCAGCAGCAGAGCCGCGCCCAGGCCGAGCCCGATCGCTAGGCGGCGTGGCCAGGCCATCCGTCGTGCGTGGCTGGTCAACTGAAGCGGATGGACTCGCCGTGCTGACTCAGCCGTTGGTCACGGCGGCGATCACGACGATCTCGACCTTCCAGCCGGGCCGCGCCAGAGCCGCTTCGACCGTGGCCCGCGCCGGCTTGCCGGCGTCCTTGATCCACTCTTCCCACACGTTGTTCATGCGGGGAAAGTCGGCCATGTCCGCAATGTAGATCTGCGCCGACAGAAGGTTCGCCTTGCTGGTACCGCACTTGGCAAGCAGCGCATCAATGGACGCAAGCACCTGGCGCGTCTGCCCCTCGATGCCCTGCGCAGCATCGTCGGCCACCTGGCCGGCCAGCCAGGCGATGCCGTTGTAGATCACCGCCTCCGACATCCGGGCGCCGCTGTCGATCCGTCTGATGCTGCTCATCGTCTATTCCTCCAGAAGAAACTGCCGCACGACCGCAATTTGGTCGGCATGCATGAACATCGGCGCGTGGCCCACCCCGGCGAACTCGACGAGTCGGGCGCGTGGGCCGGTCTCTGCCATGCGCTGGGCCGTGGCGCGCGACAACAGGTCCGAGCGCTCGCCCCGCGTCAGCAGCACGCGCGCCTTGATGTTCTCGTACAAGCCCCACAGCGCTGCCTCGCCCGCCGCCGCGGCCTGCGGCGTGGCGGCGCGAAACGGCTCGCCGATACGCGGGTCATAGTGCATCACCCAGCCGCCGTTGTCCTGCTTGATGGCGGGCAGTGTGATCTCGCGCCACTCCTCGCGCGACCTCAGCGCAAAGGGCGCACTGATCGCAGACACGTAGTCGACGGCCTCGTCCACGCTGGCAAAGCGCACCGGCTTGCCGAGATACTCGCCGATGCGCGCGAGCGCGGCCGCGTCCAGCGTCGGCCCGACGTCGTTGATCGCAATGCGGCGGATCGCCGCCCCGGGCTGGCCCGCGAGCGACATGCCGATCAGACCGCCCATCGAGGTGCCGACCCAGTCCACGCTCTCGGCATCCAGCCGCGCCAGCAGCGTGACCATGTCGGCCACGTACTGCGCAATTCCGTAGCAGCGCGCATCGCGCAGCCAATCGCTGCGTCCGCGACCCACCACGTCGGGGCACACCACGCGGTACTGCTCGGACAGCACCTGCGCCAGGCGGTCGAAGTCATTGCCCAGCCGGGTCAGGCCATGCACGCACACGAGCACCCGTCCGTTGCTCGCGCTACCCCACTCGCGATAGGCCATGGTGTGCAAGCCGGCCGGTGACAGGCACTGCACGAAGCGCTGACGGGGGGTGATGACATTCATGGCGGGTCCGAAGTACAACGATTGTAGTAAGGCTTCGCTGGCATACTGCGTCGCTCATCACGGGGAACGTGCAGCGGAGGACGTATGTTGAAGGGCAGGATCGCACTGGTGACGGGCTCCACCAGTGGTATTGGCCTGGGTATCGCGCGCGCACTGGCCGCGAGCGGCGCGAACATTGCCTTCAACGGGTTCGGTGACGCCGGCGCGATCGAAGCGCTGCAACAGGATGTTGCCAAGACCTTCGACGTGAGCACCACGTACCACGGCGCAGACATGAGCAAGCCCGATCAGATCCGGGACATGGTGCGCCAAGTGCAGGCCACCCTGGGCAGCGTGGACATCCTTGTGAACAACGCCGGCATCCAGTTCGTGGCTTCGGTGGACGAGTTTCCCGAGGAGCGCTGGGACGCCATCATCGCGATCAACCTCAGCGCCAACTTTCACGCCATCAAGGCGGCTCTGCCCGGCATGAAGAAGGCCAACTGGGGCCGCATCATCAACATCGCCTCGGTGCACGGCCTGGTGGCCTCGGCGCAGAAGAGCGCTTACGTGGCCGCCAAGCACGGGGTCATCGGCCTGACCAAGGCCGTTGCGCTTGAGACGGCCACCACCGGGATCACCTGCAACGCGATCTGCCCAGGCTGGGTGCTGACTCCCCTGGTGCAAAAGCAGATCGACGATCGGGCCGCCGCGCAAAAGGTCAGTGGGGACGATGCAAAGAAGAGCCTGCTCGGCGAGAAACAGCCCTCGCAGGACTTCGTCACGACGGAGCAGCTTGGGCAGCTCGCCGTGTTTCTGTGCTCCTCGGCCGCTTCGCAGATCCGCGGCGCGGCGTACAACGTGGACGGTGGGTGGGCGGCGCAGTAGACGGCCACCACCCGCGCGGCTGTCGTGACGGTTACGACGAACGCACCGCCTCTCGGCAGAACATGCCGATGACAACCGCAGGAACGGCCAGCCTCCATCGATGACTATGCAGGTGCGTCGCCCGCGCAGACCGGGCAGCAGCCACATAGGGTTGCGAGACGTTTCCGGTTCCACGGCGGCAGTTTCAGTTCTTGGGTTGGCAGGATATGTCCCGTTTTTCATTCCTGCTTGTGTACGACCGAGCGCGCCATGCAACTGCGACCCGCCACCTCCGAAGATTTGCCCCAGGCCAGCTCGATTTACGCCCACCACGTGGTGCATGGCCTGGCGAGCTTCGAGCTGGAGCCACCGTCCCTCGATGAGATGCTCGGTCGCCACGAAAAAATCCTCGCTGGCGGCTACCCCACCTGGTTGCCTGTGATGGCGCCACCGTGCTCGGCTATGCCTACGCCAGCCAGTACCGCCCGCGTCCGGCGTACCGCTTCACGGTCGAAGACTCGATCTACATCGGTCCTGGTCTTGCCGGACGCGGCATCGGCAAAGCGCTGCTGACCCGACTGGTCGCCGAGTGTGAGGGTCGCGGCTTTCGCCAGATGCTCGCCGTGATCGGCGGCTCGGCCAATCTCGCCTCGATCGGCCTGCATCGCGCCTGCGGGTTCGTGCTCAAGCGCCGCGCTGCCTCGCTGGGCTTCCAGATCAACCCCGTGCAGACGGCCGCATGAAGTCAGCCGTCTTCAGTTCTGTTTCTCAAGATATGCTCGCTGCGGCGGGTGTCGTGATCGCGGCGATCTGCTTGCCACGGCAGTGCTCGGCCCAACGCACTCGCAGGCGGCAGCAGCACGAATCCCCTCCGAGAAAGTGGCAGTCAGGGAGCCCGCGCTGATCTCTTTCCAACCCGGACGCATGCTGTTGGTGGGCGCCAGCCGAGGTCTCGGGCTGGCGCTGTGGCGCCGCTGCGCGGCCGACGGCTGGCAGGTCACAGCGGTGGCGCGCGGCCCGGTTCAGGCGGCGCCGGCCGGCGAGTTTCTCAGGCTCGATCTTGCAAGTCCCGGTGACGTCCAGACCTTGTGCCACCGCTGTGAGACGGAGCACTTCGATTGCATCGTGTACGTCGCAGGCGTTTGGGAGCAGGAGGCCTTTGCGCAGACACCCGCGGACACACTGCGCCAGCTGGTCGACACCAATCTCGTCGCGCCGCTGCTGCTCGGGCAGGCGCTTTTGCGCGCGCCGCAGCGCACTGGCCGCATGGCGCGCCGGCACTTCATCCTGATCGGCTCGACCGCGGGTCTGGACAACGAGGGCTCGGCATCGGCCGGTTACGTCAGCACCAAGTTCGGGTTGCGCGGCCTTGCCCACGCCATGCGCGAAGCAGCCCGGGGCTGCGCGCTCTACGTCACTTGCCTGTCGGTCGGCGCGCTGGCCACTGCCGACGACGCCGCGGACACCGACGTGCCGCGCGTTCCTGCCGACGACGTGTATCGGTTGTTGCTCACCATCGTGTCGCTGTCCGACCGCGCGCTCGTCAAGGAAGTCGTCCTGCCCGCCTGGGCCGACGGTGACGTCTGAGTTGCCTCATCTCCGCCGCGCCCGAGCCGCATCTGAGCAGCGCCGGCGCTGAACGAACACGCTCACGCGTCGACGGACCGACGCGACAGCGCGCCGGCCGCGATCGACAGCGGCAGGTAGTAGTCTGACTTGGCGCCGAGCGCCGCATAGAAGCGCCGCGCTGATCGCCGACGTGGCAGCACGCCCCAGCACAGCCGGTCGCGCGCCCGCAGCCGCGCTTGGCGGGCGACAAAGCGCAGCAAGCGTCGCCCGATGCCTTGGCGCCGCCACGCCGGCTCCACATAAAGATCCATTACAAAGGCGATGCGGTAGCTCTCGCCGGTGTCGAAGCCGTCGAACCAGGCCGCGTGCCCCACCGGCGCACCATCGCACTCGGCGAGCGCGAAGCGCAGCAGGGGCTGCGGCGCGCTGACGCAGCGACGCAGCGCGGCGCGGGTGAACAGGCCACGGTGGTCGCCCTCTTCAGACGCGAGCGCATTGGACAGGCGTACGATCGCAGAAGCGTCCGGTGGGTCGGTCGGATCGGCCAGACGCAGATGCAGCTTCATCGAATCAAAGTGGCCTTGACGAAGTGCGCACTATGGCAGTTGCTCTCAGCGCGCGCAGGTGTGCACAGGGTGGCGACCGGGTGAAGCACCCGAGCTAGGCGTCGCGCAGATGCTCGAACGCCACGCGTGGCGACTCGTAGATGTGCGAGGCGAGCCCGCGCCGCTTGAGCGCACGGCCGAGCTTGGCGCGCAGGAAGCTCGACGTGGAGTAGCGCGACACGCCGTCGTAGAAGCGCTCGACCAGGCTCTTGACCATCGCCGCGTACTCGTCCTCGACATCGGGCGCGAGCTCGAAACTGTCGTAGTTCACGATCGCGTAGACGCGATGCGTGACCTTCGACAGCCGCGATTCGACCTCGGCGCGGATGGCCGTCACGTCCTCGCTCGTGCGCACGGCAAGCCGCTCGAAGTTGATGAACAGGATGTTCTGCGCATCGTCGTAGGATAGTCGCTCGGCGAGCGGCACCTCGAGCATGCGGGCGCGTAGATCCATCGGGCCCTCGTCGAAGATCGCCGCGTCCATCAGCCGCGGCGAGCCGCGGATGACCGGCGTGAACTCCATCTTGGCCAGGATGTCGCGCTCGATGTCCACGCCGGGTGCGACTTCGATGAGCTCCAGCCCGTCGCCGCCGAGCTGGAACACGCAGCGCTCGGTGACGTACAGCACGCGCTGGCCGCGCCGGGCCGCGTGTTCACCCGAAAACGTGCGGTGCTCGACCGCGCGCACGAACTTGCGCGGACCGTTGTCGTTGTGGATGGCAAGCTGGCCCTCGCGTACCGCCACGCGCAGCTCGCCAGCGGTGAATGTGCCGACGAAGATCACCTGCTTGGCCGACTGCGAGATATTGATGAAGCCGCCGGCGCCAGCCAGCCGCGGGCCGAACTTGCTGACATTCAGGTTGCCCTGCGCGTCGGCCTGTGCCAGCCCTAGAAAGGCAAGGTCGAGCCCGCCGCCGTCGTAGAAGTCGAACTGGTAGGGCTGGTCGATGATGGCCTGCGTGTTCACGGCCGCGCCGAAGTTCAGTCCACTGGCCGGAATGCCGCCGATCACGCCGGGCTCGGCGGTGAGCGTTAAAAGGTCGATCACCTTCTCCTCGGCCGCCACCGAGGCCACGCCCTCAGGCATGCCGATGCCCAGGTTCACCACGCTGTTGGCCTTCAGCTCGAGCGCGGCACGGCGCGCGATGATCTTGCGCTCGCTCATCGGCATCAGCGCCACCATGGACGCGGGCACGCGGATCTCGCCGGCAAACGCCGGGTTGTACTGCTCGACGAAGGTCTGCATGTGGTACTCGGGCTTTTCGGCCACCACCACGCAGTCGACCAGCACGCCCGGGATCTTGACCTCGCGCGGATTGAGCGAACCCCGCTCGGCGATGCGCTCGACCTGCACGATCACGATGCCGCCCGAGTTGCGCGCCGCCATGGCGATGGCCAGCGCCTCCAGCGTCAGCGCCTCTTTTTCCATCGTGATGTTGCCGTCGACGTCGGCGGTGGTGCCGCGCACGATGCCCACATCGATGGGGATGCGCTTGTAGAACAGGTAGTCCTCGCCATCGATCTGAATGAGCCGCACCAGATCTTCGGTCGTGCGCGTGTTGATCTTGCCGCCGCCCAGGCGCGGATCGACGAAGGTGCCCAGTCCGATCTTGCTGAGGTGGCCGGGCTTGCCGGCAGCGGTGTCGCGAAACAGGTGCGTGATCACCCCCTGCGGCAGGTTGTAGGCCTCGATGCGGTCGCCCACGGCCAGCGCCTGCAGCTTGGGCACGAGCCCCCAATGCCCGCCGATGATGCGTTTGATGAGTCCCTCGTGGCCAAGGTGGTTGAGCCCGCGCTCCTTGCCGTCGCCCTGCCCGGCCGCGTAGACGAGCGTGAGCTGCTCCGGCTTGCCGATGCCATCGGGGTCGCGCTCGGACGACTCCAAAAAGCGCGCCTCCAAGGCAACCGCGATGTTCTCCGGGAAGCCGATGCCGACGAAACCGCCGGTGGCAACCGTATCGCCGTCCTGGATGAGATTGACCGCCTCGCGCGCCGAGACGATCTTGCCCTTTTCGAAGCTGCGCAGCGCGTTGAGCAGTTCCCGCCCGTGCGTACTCATGGCGCGGTCCTGCGGGACATGTGATCCTGGTGCATGGCGTCTCCTGGTCCCCGTTGCTGGAATTGTTGGAGCTGTCCGGCGCCGCTCGGCAGTGCGACGTCATGGGGCGCGAGGTTATCGGCAAGCCAAAGATGCTCGAACACACGGATACTTGCTTGCGCCAAGACACGAAGTCCGCCGATTTGCTCCCGGTGGCCCGCGCGAAGCATAGGCGGCGGAAAGACGCATCGGCGACCTGCCGGGGCGTGATGCGCCGCAGTAGCGGGGCCGGGGGGCTGGGCGCCGCCCTCCGCAACCAGGTCCCGCGTGGCAATGGGTCGCGCGCCCAGCGCCTAGAATTCAATGCTCTATAAATCCAGTGGATGGAGGCGCAGGTGCAAGTTTCCGGCAATGTATTCATCGTCACCGGCGGAGCCTCGGGCCTGGGCGGTGCCACCAGCCGCTTCCTGGCGGGCCAGGGCGGCAGGGTCGTGATCGCCGACGTGCAGGCAGACAAGGGCGAGGCACTGGCGCCGGACCTGGGTAACGGCGCGCGCTTCGTCAAGTGCGATGTCACCTCGGAGGCGGACGGCAAGGCGGTGGTCGCGGCGGCGCTGCAACTTGGCGTGTTGCGCGGGCTCATCAACTGCGCCGGCATTGCCATTGGCGAGAAGACAGTAGGCAAGGACGGCCCGCACAGGCTGGAGAGCTTTGCACGCGTCATCAACATCAACCTGATCGGCACGTTCAACATGATCCGCCTGGCAGCCGATGCGATGAGCAAGCAGGCGCCGACCGCGGACGGCGAGCGCGGCGTGATCGTCAACACGGCCTCGGTCGCTGCGTTCGACGGCCAGCTCGGCCAGGTGGCCTATGCCGCCTCCAAGGGCGGCGTGGTCGGCATGACCTTGCCGCTGGCGCGTGATCTGTCGCGCAACGGCATCCGTTGCGTGACCGTGGCCCCCGGCATCTTCGAAACGCCCATGCTGCTCGGCATGCCGCCCGAGGTGCAGGAGTCACTCGGCAAGCAGGTGCCGTTTCCGTCGCGGCTGGGCAAGCCCGCCGAGTATGCGCAGCTCGTGGGTACGATCCTCGCCAACGTCATGCTCAACGGCGAGACGATCCGACTCGACGGCGCCATCCGCATGCAGCCGAAGTAGATCGCTCGCCGCCGACAGGCCACCGCGGCCGCGGGCTGCGGCCTTTCCATCCTTGTCGGCAGCACCGTCTTCTCTCACCGACTGCGCTCCAACGCAGATCAGGAGCACTTTCATGCGCAGGCTGATGATTGCCGCCACCGCGGCGCTGTTGACGGCCTGCGCCACCACACCGCTGGCACCGCCCACGCAGCCAGAAGCGCCCTCCGGTGTGCGCGCAGACCTCGCCAGCAGCGTCGCCACGCGCCACATGGCGGCCGCCGCCAACCCGCTGGCGGCCGAAGCAGGTCGGCAGATCCTGGCCGCCGGCGGATCGGCAGTCGACGCGGCGATCGCCATGCAATTGGTGCTGACGCTGGTGGAACCGCAGAGCTCAGGCATCGGCGGCGGCGCGTTCCTGCTGCACTTCGATGGCAAGGCCGTGCAGAGCTACGACGGCCGCGAAACAGCGCCGGCGGCGGCGGACGAGCAACTGTTCATGACCTCACAGGGCCGCGCGATGGGCTTCGCCGACGCCGTGGTCGGCGGCCGCGCCGTGGGCGCACCGGGCGTGCTGCGCATGCTGGAGCTGGCGCACCAGCGGCACGGTCGCTTGCCTTGGGCACGCCTGTTCGACCCGGCGATCCGACTTGCCGAAGAGGGGTTCGCCCTGTCGCCGCGCCTGTACACACTGCTCGCCGGGGAAAAGCACCTGGTCGGCAATGCGACCGCACGCGCCTACTTCTACAACGCAGACGGCACGCCGAAGCCGGTCGGAACGCGCCTGCGCAATCCCGAGCTGGCCGCGACACTGCGCGCGATTGCAGCCGGTGGCGCGGACGCGTTCTATCGCGGGCCCATTGCCGCCGACATCGTCGGCGCAGTGCGCGGTCACGCCAGCAACCCCGGCAGGCTGACCGAGAAGGATCTTGCCGACTACCGGGCCCGCGAGCGCCCGCCGCTTTGCACCGACTACAAGGCGTGGCGCGTGTGCGGCATGGGACCGCCGTCGTCGGGGGGTCTGGCGGTCGCGCAGATGCTCGGCATCTTTGCCCAGCGCAACATCACGGTGGTGCCACCGACCATGGTCGCGGGCAGGCTCGAGCCACAGCCGGATGCGGTGCATCTGTTTAGCGAGGCCGGCCGGCTGGCGTTTGCCGATCGTGCGCAGTACGTCGCCGATCCGGACTTCGTGCGCGTCGATGTGGCCGCGCTGACAAGCCCGCGCTATCTCACCGAGCGCGCCATGCTCATCAAGGATCGCAGCATGGGGCGTGCGCCCCCGGGTGCGCCGGACGGCTTGCAGTTGGCGTTCGCCGACGATCACTCGCCGCACCGGGTGAGCACTTCACATGTCTCGGCGGTCGATGCCTTTGGCAATGCCGTGTCAATGACCACCTCGATCGAGGACCAGTTTGGCGCGCGCCTCATGGTGCGCGGCTTCCTGCTCAACAACCAGCTCACGGACTTCTCTTTTTTGCCACGCGAGTCTGATGGCAAGGGCGGCATGCGGGCAGACGGTGCAGTCATCGCCAATCGGGTACAGCCAGGCAAGCGACCACGGTCGTCGATGGCGCCCACGCTCGTGTTCGAGCGCAGCAGCGGCCAGTTGTTCGCGACACTGGGCTCGCCCGGCGGCTCGCTCATCATCAACTACGTGGCCAAGACGCTGGTCGGCGTGCTCGACTGGCAACTCGACATTCAGCAAGCCATCAGCCTGCCGAACTTCGGCAGCCGCAATGCGCAGACCGAACTTGAAGACGGCGCGAGCAGCCTGCTCGTGGACGCACTCAAGGCACGCGGGCACGACGTCCGCGTGATGCCGATGACCAGTGGATTACAGGGCATTTTGCGCGTGCGCGAGGGCAGCCGCACAGTGCTGCGCGGCGGCGCGGATCCGCGCCGAGAGGGCGTTGCCTTGGGCGATTGAACCGCCCCAGCCAACATTGGCGCGCGCTGGGAAGCGTCTTGGCATCGGCCCGACGCACAGGCGTCGAGTGATACAGGTGGTGCCGGGAGAGGGACTCGAACCCTCACGCTGTTGCCAGCGCGGGATTTTGAGTCCCGTGCGTCTACCGATTCCGCCATCCCGGCAGCGTGAGGGCCGCATTATCCGAGAAAAGAGTACCAAGCGCCAAACAGGGCTGCGGCGGCGGGGCCGCCCGCGGCGTTTGCGGTGTCCGGCTCAGCGCTTGCGCCCTGCCTTCATGGTCAGCGGCATCACGATGCGCTGGCGGCCTTCGCCCCACAGCGGCGCGAGTCGATCGCGCGCGGCGACGGCAACATCGAGGCCTGTGGCTTGCCGGTACAGCAGAGCGGCGGACCAAGTCGAGGCAAAGGCGAGATACTCGTCGATGGACCACTCGAGTTCGATCGCGAACACTGGCGCCTCGATGACGTCGAAAGGGAACGGCAAGTCAGCGTAGCCTCGCCAGATTCGACGGTTGCCTTCGGACCAATACGGCGCAAGCGGTGAAAAGGCCTCCTTGATTGCTGCCTTCAGCGGGGCGGCAACCTCCGTCGTTGCGTAGGCGACTGCGACAAACACGCCACCCGGCCGCAGTGCACGCCGCAGGCGCGGGTAGAACACGTCGAGGTCGAGCCAGTGAATGGCGGATGCGGCCAGCGCGAGGTCGACGGAGTCCGCAGCCAGGGCAGTGTCCTCGGCAGGGGCGTTGATCCACTGCACGTTAGGTAGCGGCGGCGCCTGCGCCAACTGCTGGGCATCGATGTCGTTGGCGATCACCTTGGCGAAACCGGCCGACAGCGCCGTTGTCGCCTGCCCGCTGCCGCAGCCAACGTCCCAGGCACACTCATGGCCCGGCACCTGCGCACACAGCCAATCAAAGAAGGCCGCCGGGTAGCGCGGCCGGGCCTGGGCGTAGCGGACCGCAGCGGCGCCAAAGATGACCGCATTACCGGGCGCGGGTGGGGTGCAGTTCATTCGCGTGACTGTGAAGCGAAGCGGGCTACGCCGGTGAAAGGCGCCAGAACGGCTTACTTGGTCCCGAAGATGCGATCGCCCGCATCACCCAGACCCGGCCGGATGTAGCCATGCTCATCGAGCCCGCGGTCCACCGCGCAAGTGAAAATGGGCACATCTGGGTGCGCATCGTGCAACGTCTTGACGCCTTCAGGGCAAGACAGCACGCACACATAGCGGATCGAACGCGGCGCGGTCGCGGCGTGGGCCTTGAGCCGATCGATGGCGGCCACCGCGCTGTTGCCGGTCGCCATCATCGGATCGAGCACGATAACGTCTCGCTCCGGCATCGACGCCGGCATCTTGAAGTAGTACTCGACCGGGTGCAGCGTCTCCGGATCACGGTAAAGGCCAACGTGGCCGACGCGCGCGCTGGGCACCACCTCAAGCATGCCGTCCAGCAGGCCGAGACCGGCGCGCAAAATGGGCACGAGCACGATTTTCTTGCCGTCGATCACCCGCGCGGTCATGCGCTCCAGCGGGGTCTCGATCTCCACCGTCTGCATCGGCATGTCGCGCGTCACTTCGTAGGCCAACAAGACGGCAATCTCACGCACCAGCCCGCGAAAGCCGGTGGTCGAGCGCTCTTTCTCGCGCAAGAGCGTGAGCTTGTGCTGAACCAGAGGGTGGTCGATGACGTGCAAAGCGCGAGACATGATCGATTCCGTAGAGCGAGCGAGAACGCGCTGCATGATGCCGCAACGCGCCGCTCTGTACCATGAGCGCCTTCATCGAACTCCGGTGGCCGGTCAAGCCATGGATGCCACGCACGAACTCACCCTTGCCGATTTCGACTATGCCCTGCCGTCAGAGCTGATCGCGCAGCAGCCGCTGCCCGACCGGGCCGCCAGCCGGCTGCTGCATGTGGACGGTGACCGCCTGGCCGACCTGCACTTCCGCGACATCGAGACGCTGCTCGTCGCCGGCGATGTCCTGGTGTTCAATGACACCAAGGTGATCAAGGCGCGCCTGCTCGGGCGCAAGCCCAGCGGCGGCAAGGTCGAGGTGCTGGTCGAGCGCATCGTCGAGCCCCGCCGCGCCCTTGCGCTGGTGCGCACCAGCCACGCGCCCAAGCCGGGCAGCGTCTTCGAGTTCGGCCACGACCTCGGTGCGCCGGTCACGGCCGAGGTGCTGGGCCGCCAGAACGACTTCTTCGAGTTGCGCTTCTCGGACGACGTGCTGGCGTTGCTCGATCACGCCGGCCATGTACCGCTGCCCCCGTACATCCACCACGGCGACACGGCCGAGGACGTCGCGCGCTACCAGACCGTGTACGCGGCGCAGCCGGGCGCAGTGGCCGCGCCGACGGCGGGCCTGCACTTCACCGAGGCCCTGCTCACGCGCCTGCGGGCAAAGGGCGTGCAGTGCGTCTACGTCACGCTACACGTCGGCGCCGGCACCTTTCAGCCGGTGCGGGTGGACCGGATTGCCGAACACAGGATGCACAGCGAGTGGTACAGCATCGCGCCGGCGGCGGCCAACGCGATCAATGCGGCGCGCGCGAGCGGCCGGCGCATCGTGGCGATCGGCACGACCAGCCTGCGCGCGCTGGAGTCGGCAGCGCATGAAGGCCGGGTCCAGGCCGGCGCGCGCGACACGGCGCTGTTCATCACGCCGGGCTTCCGCTTCCAGATCGTCGACCGGCTGATCACCAACTTCCACCTGCCCAAGTCCACCTTGCTGATGCTGGTGTCCGCGTTTGCAGGCATGCAGACGATGCGTCGCGCCTACGCGCACGCGGTCGAACAGCGGTACCGGTTCTTTTCCTACGGCGACGCATCGCTGCTGGAGCGCGCGCCATGAAGTACACGCTGCTGAAGACCGAGGGCGTGGCGCGCCGCGGCCGGCTGGAACTGAGTCACGGCATTGTCGAAACGCCGATCTTCATGCCCGTGGGCACCTACGGCACGGTCAAGGCGATGACACCGGCCGAGCTCACCGACCTCGGCGCGCAAATCATCCTCGGCAACACGTTTCACCTGTGGCTGCGGCCTGGCATGGAGGTGGTGCGCAAGCACGATGGCCTGCATCGCTTCATGGGCTGGAACAAGCCGATTCTCACGGACTCGGGCGGCTTCCAGGTCTTTTCGCTCGGCGCGCTGCGCAAGGTGACCGAGGAAGGCGTGGCCTTCCAGTCACCTGTGAACGGCGACAAGCTGTTCCTGACGCCCGAGGAGTCGATGCGCGTTCAGACGGCGCTCGATTCCGACGTCGTGATGATCTTCGACGAGTGCACACCCTACGAGATCAAGGGGCGGCCGGCCACCGAGCTCGAGGCCGCACAGTCGATGCAGCTGTCGCTGCGCTGGGCCGAGCGCAGCCGACGCGAGTTCGATGCGCAAGGCAATTCCAATGCACTGTTCGGCATCGTGCAGGGAGGCATGTTCGAGCGCCTGCGCGATCAATCTGCCGCCGGCCTGGAACGGATCGGCTTCGACGGCTACGCGATCGGCGGCCTGTCGGTGGGGGAGCCCAAGGCCGACATGCTGCGCGTGCTGCGCCACACGGCGCCGCAGCTGCCTAGCGATCGGCCGCGCTACCTGATGGGCGTGGGCACGCCGGAAGACCTGCTCGACGGCATCGCGGCCGGCATCGACATGTTCGACTGCGTTATGCCGACGCGCAACGCCCGCAATGGCTGGCTGTTCACGAGCTTCGGCGACGTGAAGATTCGCAACAGCAAGTACCGCGACGACAACCGGCCGCTCGATCCGACTTGCAGCTGCCATACCTGCGCCAACTTCAGCCGCGCCTACCTGCACCACCTGCAACGGGTCAACGAGATTCTGGGCGCCCGGCTGAACACCATCCACAACCTGCACTTCTACCTGGACCTGATGCAGCAGGCGCGCACCGCGCTGGACGAGGGCCGTTTTGCCAGTTGGTCGGCCCAAGTCCGGGCGGGTCGCGCCGCAGGCCCTCCCGACCTGGCGACTGGCCCCTGAGCGCGCCCTGGGGCGGCACACGATCCTGCAAGCCCACGTTTTCCCTCGGCAGCGCCGTCGGCACGGTCGAGGGCACAGAGGGAGCGGCTGGCTATAATCGGAAGCTTTTCGTAGGGCGAAACCGCGTGGTCGAGCCGCTTCGGTCGAGCATTGGTGCTGGCGCCGCCAAGCGCCGCGACACTGCCCAGCGGCACCGGTCCACTGAACCGCTGCCTGCTCACAAGATCAAAACGCATCAATCGGAGTGCTCATGTTCTTCATTTCGGACGCCCTCGCCCAGACCGCCCCTGCCGCCGCGCCGGGTGCCGAAGGCGCCTGGACCTCGATCCTGTTCATGGTCCTGATCTTTGTCGTCTTTTACTTCCTGCTGATTCGCCCGCAGGTCAAGCGGCAGAAGGAACACAAGGCGATGGTCGACGCGCTGAACAAAGGCGACGAGGTGCTCACGGCCGGCGGAATCATCGGCAAGATCACCGACCTCACCGACCAGTACGTCACGCTGCAGATCACCTCCGTCGACAACAAGGCCGTCGAGATCAGCGTGCAGCGCGCCGCCGTGCAGACGCTGCTGCCCAAGGGAACGATGAAGTCCATCTAGGACATCCAGGCCTCCGCACTCGGCGACCCTGAACCGCAAGGACATCGATGCCGCTTCTCGTTGCCTTTGCTGTCGCGCCGCCCGCCCGGCCGCCCGAAGGGCGGCGCGCTAACTCAACTCGTTTGCGTGCACGTGCGACGCCAACGGCGTCGCGTACACGCAAACGACAAGGCCCATGAACCGCTACCCCCTCTGGAAATACCTCGTCATCGCCGTCGCGCTGCTGATCGGCACCCTTTACACGCTGCCGAACTTCTTCGGCGAGGCGCCAGCGGTGCAGGTGTCCAGCGCCAAGTCCACGGTGCGGGTCGATGCCGGGCTGATGGACCGGGTCGAAGCGGCGCTGAAGAACGCGCAGGTCACGCACGAGGGCGTGACCATGGACGCGACCGGCCAGAACAACTTCACGGTGCGGGCGCGGTTCACGGATCCGGACACGCAGCTGAAGGCCAAGGACGTCATCACTCGCGCGCTCAACCCGGACAGCGCCGATCCCAGCTACGTCGTCGCGCTGAACCTCGTGCCGCGGACGCCGGCCTGGCTGACTGCCCTGAAGGCAGCGCCGATGTACCTCGGCCTGGACCTGCGCGGAGGCGTGCACTTTCTCATGCAGGTCGACATGCGCGAGGCCATCCAGAAGCGCATGGAAGGCCTGACCGGCGAGTTGCGCACCCTGCTGCGCGAGAAGAACGTTCGCCACTCCGGAATCTCGCGCGCCGGCAACGAAGTGGAGGTGCGCTTCCGCGACGACGAGACGCGCAAGCGCGCCGACGGACTGATCCGCGACTTTAATCGTGATCTGCTGGTGCGTGACGAAGGCAGCGGCGAGGACCTGCGGCTGGTCGTCTCCCTCAATCCCAATGCGCTGCGCGACATCCAGGCCAACGCGCTCAAGCAGAACATCGGCACGCTGCACAACCGGATCAATGAGCTGGGCGTGTCTGAGCCGGTCATCCAGCAGCAGGGCGCGGACCGCGTCGTGGTGCAGCTGCCGGGCGTGCAGGACGTGGCACGCGCCAAGCAGATCCTGGGGCGCACCGCCACGCTGGAGATCCGGTTGGTCGACGACGAGGCGATGGCCGCTGGCACCTCAGGGGCGCAGAGCGTGCCGGAGCGCCGGCCTGACGGCAGCACGCGCATGGTGCCGCTCAAGCGCCAGGTCGTCGTGACCGGCGACCAGCTGATCGACGCCAACGCCACCTTCGACGAAAACCAGCGCCCGGCCGTAGCCGTGACGCTCGACGGTCGCGGCGGTGCCTCAATGCGCCAGGCCACGCGTGAGAACCTCAAGAAGCTCATGGCGATCGTGCTGTACGAGAAGGGCAAGGGCGAGGCGATCTCGGTGGCGACGATCCAGGGCGAGTTCGGTAATCGTTTCCAGATCACGGGTCAGTTCACCACGCAGGAGACCAACGACCTGGCGCTGCTGATCCGCTCGGGTTCGCTCGCCGCCCCGATGGAGATCATCGAGGAACGCACCATCGGCCCGAGCCTGGGCGCCGAGAACATCAAGCGCGGTTTCAACTCCACGCTTTACGGCTTCCTGGCGATCGCGGTCTTCATGATCGTGTACTACCGTGTGTTCGGACTAATCTCCGCCATCGCGCTCACGGCCAACGTCATGCTGCTCGTGGCGCTGCTGTCGATGCTGCAGGCTACGCTCACGCTGCCCGGCATTGCAGCCATTGCGCTGACGCTCGGCATGGCCATTGATGCCAACGTGCTCATCAACGAGCGCGTGCGGGAAGAACTGCGGGCGGGTCGAACACCGCAGCAGGCGATCAGCGAGGGCTACGACAAGGCCTTTGCGACCATTCTCGACTCCAACATCACCACGCTGATCGCCGGGGTGGCTCTCCTGCTGTTCGGCTCGGGCCCGGTGCGTGGCTTTGCGGTGGTGCACTGCCTGGGCATCCTAACCTCGATCTTCACTGCGGTGTTCGTGTCGCGGGCGATCGTCAATTTGGTCTATGGCTCACGCAAGAAGCTGACGTCGCTGAGCGTTGGCCAGATCTGGAAGCCCGGCGAAACCGCTGGCGCCAACGCGAAGTAACGGGGTTCACGGCCATGGAATTTTTCCGCATCAAGCGAACGATCCCGTTCATGAAGTATTCGCTGATCCTGAACGCTATCAGCGTGATCACTTTCCTCGTGGCGGTCGGCTTTCTCATCTTCCGCGGCCTGAATCTGTCGGTCGAGTTCACCGGCGGCACGCTGATGGAGGTGCGCTACGCCCAGGCCGCCGATCTGGAGAGGATCCGCGGTGCGATCGAGGGCAAGGGCTGGGGCGAGTTCCAGGTGCAGAACTTCGGCACCAGCCGCGACGTGATGATCCGCCTGCCGCTGCAACAAGGCTACAGCTCTGGGCAGCAGGCCGAGAGGGTCATGGCCACGCTGAAGTCCCAGGACCCGAGCGCGGAACTGCAGCGCGTGGAGTTCGTCGGCCCCGCTGTGGGAGAAGAGCTGGCGCACGACGGCGCGGTGGCACTGATCCTGGTGATCGTGGGCATCATGATCTACCTCGCCTTCCGCTTCGAGTGGAAGTTCTCGGTCGCCGCGATCATCGCCAATTTGCACGACGTGATCCTGGTCGTGGGCATCTTCGCCATTTTCGGCTGGGAGTTCTCTCTGCCGGTGTTGGCGGCCATCCTCGCCGTGCTCGGCTACTCGGTGAACGAGTCGGTGATCATCTTCGACCGCGTGCGCGAACACTTCAAGAAGTACCGCAAGATGAGCACAGTGGAGGTCATCGACTCGGCGATCACGGCCACGATCAGCCGCACGATGATCACGCACGGCTCCACACTGTGCATGACGCTTGCGATGCTGATCTTCGGTGGTCCCGCCCTGCACTACTTCGCGCTGGCGCTGACGATCGGCATTCTCTTCGGCATCTACTCGTCGGTGTTTGTCGCTGCCGCCATCGCCATGTACCTGGGCGTCAAGCGCGAGGACCTGATCAAGCCGATCAAGAAGGACGAAGAGCAGCAGCTCGTGCCGTAAGGCCCGGTTGCACAGTCACGGCATGCGCGCTGAGCCAAGGTTCGCGGAGCATCGACCAGCGGTCGCCGGTGGGCTGGTCCGCGTCTGGGACCTGCCGACGCGCCTGTTTCATTGGAGCCTGGCCGCGCTGGTGCTGTTCTCGATCGTGACCGTCAAGCTGGGCGGCCTGTGGATCGACTGGCACATGCGCTCGGGCTACGCCATCCTCGCGCTCGTGCTGTTTCGCGTGCTCTGGGGCTTCGCGGGCAGCCATTACGCACGCTTTGCGAGCTTCGTTCGCGGCCCGGTGGGCATGCTCGGTTACTTGCGCGGCCGTGTGGCGCATGTCGCAGGACACAATCCGCTGGGCGCACTGTCCGTGGTCGCGCTGCTCGCTGTGCTTGGCGTGCAGGCGAGCACAGGGCTGTTCACCAGCGATGGCAGCTTCACCGAAGGGCCGCTCGCCAAGCTTGTCAGCGGACAGACCGTGGATTGGCTTTCCACCGTGCACCGCTACGGCGAGTGGGTGATCTACGGCCTTGTGGGTTTGCACATCGCGGCCGTCATCTTCTACAGCGTGTTCCGCTTCCAGCCGCTCGTCAAAGCAATGCTCACGGGCGATAGGGCCGATGTTCAGGCCAGATCGGCGGAAGACGGCGGTGCAGTGCGCCTGCGCGCGCTCGTCTTGGCGCTGCTCAGCGCGCTCCTGATCACCTATCTCGTGACGCTTTAGTCTTACTGTGTCATTAACGTCAAGGCACTATACGCACTTCTTCGTCCTCTGTGTGAGGAGCGATGGGCGCGAGCGAACGGTTTGAGCACTACATGGAGCATTTGGCGGCGGGACTCGGGCATGCCGACCGGCACGCGGGGCTGAAGGGTTACTGCACCGGACTGATCCTGCCAGGGACGCGCAAGAGTGTGGAGCCGATGGCCGCAAGGATCGATCCGCTGCACGCCCGTGCTCGGCACCAGGCGCTGCATC
>JADCGX010000057.1 GCA_020248785.1 Burkholderiales bacterium
AGCTGAAAAGGAAATGAAAAACCACCAACCGCCCGCTCTGCGCAGGCGGCCCTACACTGCATCCCCAATCAACAAATCGACGCGCTTCGCTACATCCACTGCCGTCCGCTCCAGGCTCATACCTGAATTGGAAAAGACTGAGGCAGGCGCTTGGTGCGCCCAAGGGCGTCTTGAGCCAAGGAGCTACTGCGGATGAATCTGCATCGACTGCTGCTGCAACGCGAGCGTGAGGGTCGGCCCTTGCGGATCGGCTTGATCGGCGCCGGCAAGTTCGGCGCGATGCTTCTGTCGCAGGTGCGGCGTACACCGGGCATGCGCTTGACCGCGGTGGCCGATCTGAATGCCGCGGCCGCGCGCGAGGCAATGACGCGCGTGGGCTTTACGGGCGGAGAACTTGCGGACGTCTCCCTCTTCGACGATGGTCGCCGGCTCATCGACAGCCCAGACGTTGAGATCGTGATCGACGCGACGGGTTCACCGGCTGCCGGGGTCACGCATGTGCTTGCCTGCTGCGGCGCGGGTAAGCACATCGTCATGGTGAACGTGGAGGCAGATGCGCTTGCCGGGCCGGTCCTGGCGCGCAAGGCGCGCGAGGCCGGCATCGTTTACTCGCTGGCGTACGGCGATCAGCCTGCCTTGATCTGTGAGTTGGTGGACTGGGCGCGCACCAGCGGCTTCGAAGTCATCGCCGCCGGCAAGGGCACAAAGTATCTGCCTGCGTATCACGCATCCACGCCAGAGACTGTCTGGGGGCACTACGGCATCACGCCGGAGGACGCCCGCCTCGGTGGTCTGAACGCTCAGATGTTCAACAGCTTCCTAGACGGCACCAAGAGTGCGATCGAGATGTGCGCGGTCGCCAACGCCACGGGCCTCGCGGCGCCGGCGGGATTGAGTTTTCCGCCCTGCGGCGTGGACGATCTGCCACGCGTGCTGCGGCCGCAGGCCGAGGGTGGGCAGTTGGCGCATCGCGGCCAGGTCGAGGTGATATCGAGCCTCGAGCGCGACGGCCGGCCCGTGTTCCGCGATCTGCGCTGGGGCGTGTACGTGGTGTTTGCGGCCGGCAGCGAGTACGTGCAACGCTGCTTCAGGGAGTATGGCCTCGTCACGGATCCAAGCGGCCGGTATAGCGCGATGTACAAGCCGTACCACCTGATCGGCCTGGAACTCGGCGTCAGTGTCGCCAGCGTCGGCCTGCGCGGCGAGCCCACCGGCGCCCCCGAGGCGTTCAATGCCGACGTCGTGGCCACCGCGAAGCGCGACCTTCAAGTGGGCGAGATGCTTGATGGCGAGGGCGGCTTCACCGTGTACGGCAGGCTGCTGCCGGTCGCGCAATCGCTGTCCGAGGGCGCTCTGCCGCTGGGCCTTGCGCACAAGGTTCGACTGACGCGGAACGTGTCCGCGGGCCAGAGCCTGCGCTGGAGCGATATCGAGATCGATGACAGCCAGCCCGCGGCGCGCCTGCGGCGCGAAATGGAGCGCACCGCGGTCTTGTGATTCCGTGGCGTCGTCGGGCGCGCGTCAGACAAGCACGATGTCGTACTGCTCCTGCGAGTACACGCTCTCGACTTGCATGCTGATTGGCTTGCCGATGAAGTCGGACAGCATGGTCAGCGACTGCGCTTCTTCTTCCAGAAAGAGGTCGACCACGGACTGCGCGGCGAGGATGCGGAACTCGCGCAGCGTGTCGATGGAGTCGCCGAACTGTCTCGCCTCGCGCAGGATGTCACGCAGGATCGCGTAGCAAATGGTGCGCGCCGTCTTGACCTCGCCCTTGCCGCCGCAGGTGGGGCAGGGCTCGCACAGGATGTGCGCCAGGCTCTCGCGCGTGCGCTTGCGCGTCATCTCCACCAGGCCCAACTGCGTGAATCCACTCACGGTCATGCGCGTGCGGTCGCGCGCCAGCACCTTCTTGAACTCGGCCAGCACGGCGTCACGGTGCTCGGCGGTCATCATGTCGATAAAGTCCACGACGATGATGCCGCCCAGGTTGCGCAGTCGCAGTTGGCGCGCCACGGCCTGCGCGGCCTCCAGATTGGTCTTGAACACCGTGTCGTCGAAGTTGCGCGTGCCCACGAAGCCGCCGGTGTTCACATCGATGGTCGTCATCGCCTCGGTCTGGTCGATGATCAGGTAGCCACCGCTCTTCAGGTCGACGCGTCGGGCCAGCGCCTTCTCGATCTCATCGTCAATCTGGTAGAGATCGAACAGCGGCCGTTCGCCCGAGTAGTACGCGAGCTTGCTCGTCACCCGCGGCACATACTGCATGGCAAACGCCTGCAGCGCGACGAAGTTCTCGCGCGAGTCGACCTGCACGCTCAAGGTCTGCTCGCTCACCACGTCGCGCAGCACGCGCTGCGCCAGTGAAAGCTCCTGGTACAGCAACGAGGGCGCGGGCACCTGCTTGCTGACGTCGCGGATCTGCCGCCAGCGCAGGCGCAGATACTCCACGTCGTTGGCCAGATCGGCTTCGCCTGCGTCCTCCGCACTGGTGCGAATGATGAAGCCGCCTCGCTCCTCGGCCGGGATCACCTTGCTGAGCATCTCCTTCAGCTTGGCGCGCTCGGCTTCGTCCTCGATCCGCTGCGACACGCCCACGTGCGGATCCTGCGGCAAGTACACGAGCATGCGACCGGCCAGCGAGATCTGGGTCGACAGGCGCGCGCCCTTGGTGCCGATCGGGTCCTTGACCACTTGCACGAGCAGGGCGTCGCCCTCGTGCAGCAACCGCTCGATCGGCGCCACGTTCTTGGTCTTGCTTTCGCTCTTGCCGTCGGTGCCTTGGCGATGCTCGACGATGTCCGCCACGTGCAGGAACGCCGCACGCTCGAGTCCGATGTCGACAAACGCCGACTGCATGCCCGGCAGCACGCGCACGACCTTGCCGACATAGACGTTGCCTACCAGCCCGCGTGTGGCCGACCGCTCGATGTGCAGTTCCTGCACCACGCCGGCCAGCAGCAAAGCGACGCGTGTCTCCTGCGGCGTGATGTTGATGAGGATGTCTTCCATTCACTTCAAGTGTACGCATCGGTTTTGCCGGTGCACATGCACTTGAAGTGCTAGGACGTGTGGGCCGGGCTTTGGGCGGCCACGCGCCCGGCCCAATGACAAGGGCAAGGCGCGCCGCGAGCGGCGCGCGGCCGGCAGGAGGGTGGTGGCAGGCCCAGCTGTCGTTGGCTGAAGCGCGCCGAATGTGTCATTCCCGCGCAAGCGGGAATCCAGTGATGACGAGCAGTGCATCGAGGCGCTGAGTGCGAGTCAGGACACGCAAGTCGTCGCCCCGGCGCAGGCCGGGGCCCAAGTTCAAACGTTCCAATGAGGCCCCTGCCTGCGCCGAGGCGACAAGCGTCCAAATCGGACTCGCGACGCCCGACTAGACCTTGATCCCCACCTGCCGCAACAACTCCGCGGTTTCGTACAGGGGCAGGCCCATCACGCCGGTGTAGCTGCCCTCGAGCCGCTCGACGAACAGCCCAGCGTAGCCCTGGATACCGTAACCCCCTGCTTTGTCCAAGGGCTCGCCGGTGGCGACGTAGTGCGCGATCTCATCGTCGGTGAGCGCCTTGAACTTCACGCTCGAGATCGAGGTGCGCTGCGCGAGCTTGGTCTTGTTGCCGATCGCCAGCGCAACAGCCGTGCTTGTGCGCACTTCGTGCGTCGAGCCCGAGAGCTGGTGCAGGAAGGCCGCCGCCTCGGCGGCGTCGGCAGGCTTGCCGAGGATCGCACCGTCGAGGATAACGACCGTGTCGGCCGACAGCACGGGCCGTACCAGCATGGAACGCATGCCCAGGACCTTCAGGGCGAACTCGGCCTTCTCGCGCGCAACGCGCTCGACGTAGCGCTCGGGAGACTCGCTGGCGTGCTGCAGCTCGTCCACGTCGGGTCCGCGGGGCGCGGCCAGCCGCGTGATCAGCGGCTCGAAGCGCACGCCGATCTGCTTGAGCAGGTCGCGGCGGCGCGGGCTGCGGGAGGCGAGATAGAGGTCAGCCACGGCGACTCACTGGGCGCGCTGTACGGGCAGCAACTCGCTCATGGGACGGCGCGGCGGGCTGATGAGACGCCCCGCGCGCCGCGCGCTCGTGAATGCGCCCTTGGGACGGCCCGGCGGGTTGATGGGACACCCCGCGCGCTGCGCGCCCGGGGATTCGCCCTTGGGGCGGCCCGGCGGGTTGATGGGACACCCCGAGCGCTGCGCGCCCGGGGATTCGCCCTTGGGGCGGCCCGGCGGGTGGATGGGACACCCCGCGCGCTGCGCGCCCGGGGATTCGCCCTTGGGGCGGCCCGGCGGGTTGATGGGACACCCCGCGCGCTGCGCGCCCGGGGATTCGCCCTTGGGGCGGCCCGGCGGGTTGATGGGACACCCCGAGCGCTGCGCGCCCAGGGATTCGCCCTTGGGGCGGCCCGGCGGGCTCATGCGCGATGATAGGGATGGTTGGCGAGCACGGACCAGGCGCGGTAGATCTGCTCGGCGAGCAGCACGCGCGCGAGCGCATGCGGCAGTGTCAGGGAGGACAGGCGCAACAGCACCCGGGCGTTGCGCTTTAGCGCGTCGTCCAGGCCATCGGGGCCGCCGATCACGAAGGCCACGGGTTGCGCTTCGTCACGCCATCCTTGCAGGGCTTGCGCCAGTTGCATCGTCGTCCAGTCCTTGCCGCGCTCATCGAGTGCCACGACCACCGCGCCTGCAGGACAGGCCGCTCGCAGCCGATCAGCCTCGGCCGCCATCAGCCGCTCGCGCAACTTGCCATCGCGCGCCTCTGCCTTGACTTCGCGGACTGTCACCGCCCAATCGGCCGGCAGTCGGTCGAGAAAGTCCTTGACCGCGGCATCCGCCCAGGCTGGCCGGCGTTGGCCGACGGCGACGATGGTGATTTTCATGCGGCGGCCCGGTGGAGGCGATCAGCCGCTCGGCCGTCGCGCGCAGGCGATCAAGCGGCCTTGCGACGGGCGGACTTGGCCGCACGCCCTGTGGTGCCAGGCGTCGACTTGGTCCCCAGGGCTGGCTTCGGTGGCCCCGCCGTCTTGGCGGCGCGCTTGGTCCCCTGGCCTGCGCGAGAGCTGCTTGCTGGCCTTTTCGCGACTGACGGGACGGCCGGGTTCGCAACCCGTGCCGCCTTCTTCGCCGCGGGCTTGGGCTTGGTTGACGTCTTCGCTGCCGCCTTGGTGGCCTTCTTCGCTGTCTTCTTCGCGGACTTCAGCGGCGCTTTCTTGGCTGCGGGCTGCGCTGGTGTGGTTGCCTTCGCGGCTTTCTTGGCAGCTTGCTTCTTCGCTTCTTTGACCAGCGTCTCTTTGGCTGGCTTGCCGACTCGCTTACGGGTCGGCTTGGAGGCAGTGTTCTTCGCCGCCTTGCTGACTTCTTTCGTCGCCACCGCGGCGTTCAGCGCCTGCTTGCGGGCACTCGTGACGCCAGTCTGCGGCGGGTCGTTCACAACCGGCACCAGCGTGTCGTCCAGCAGCGGCTTGTTGCCCCGGCGGTCGAATGCAAGCTTCACGCGCACAGGCTTCGCGCCCCACATCTCTTCGAGGCCGTAATACTGGCGCACCGCCGGCTGCATGATGTGCACGACCAGATCGCCGAGGTCCACGAGAACCCATTCGCCCGGGTCGGTGCCTTCGACGCTGATCACCTTGCCGCCGGCCTCCTTCACCTTCTCCACGACGCTCCACGCGAGCGAGCGCGTCTGGCGGTTGGATGTGCCACTGGCGAGCACGACGCGGTCGAACATGTCGGACAGCCCGAGCGTGTTGTAGACCTTGATGTCCTGCGCCTTGACGTCCTCTAGCGCATCGACAACCAGGCGTTGCAGCTTTTGCAGATCCAGGAAAGCCTCCGGTGATCGGTGATGGTCATTGATAGAGCTGGTGGGCCTCAATATAGTCGAGCACCGCGGGCGCAACGATACGGGCCAAGCGTGCGTCGCGTTGCGCCGACGGCGGTTCACGCAGCCATTGACGAATGTCGGTGGCCGCGGCATCCACGGGCGTCATGTCGAACTCGGTCACGTGGCCGGCCGGCGAGCCGGTGAGCGAGGCAGCCGGGGCCCAGTGCGCGTTGAACCAGGCGTGCAGCCTGTCGTCGAGCACCAGCACACGGCCGTTGCGGCGGGCCACGGCGATGTGCGCGAGATCGAGCAGCTTGTCCCAGTCGTTCCAGGTGTCGAGTCGCTCGATCTGATCGCCGCCCATGATGAAGACGATCGGTGTGTGCGCACCAAGCTGCGCGCGCAGCTCGCGCAGCGTGTCGATGGTGTAGCTCGGCCCGCCACGCGCGATCTCGCGCAGGTCGAGCACGAGGCCAGGTTCGCTCGCAATCGCCAGGCGCACCATTTCCGCGCGGTGCGCGGCATCGGTCTGCGGCCCCTTTTGCCAGGCCTGCGCGGTCGGGAGCAGGCGGACTTCGGACAGTCCCAGCGCGTCGCTCGCGTCGCGCGCCAGCTGCAGGTGCGCAGCATGGATCGGATCGAAGCTGCCACCCAGCACGCCGATGGCAGGACGCAGGATCGAGGATCGAGCGTTGAGCGACGACATCGGCTCGGACCTACTCCATCCTCAGTCCGCAATCCGCATCTACGCCCACTCGCGCGGCTTGAGAAACTCGTCGTACAGGCGCGCCTCTGGCGTGCCCGGGGCCGGGTGCCAGTCGTAACGCCACTCGACCTTGGGCGGCAGCGACATCAGGATCGACTCGGTGCGCCCGCCGGACTGCAGGCCAAAGAGCGTGCCGCGGTCGAACACCAGGTTGAACTCCACATAGCGCCCGCGTCGATACGCCTGGAAGCTGCGCTGCGCGTCGGTGTAGGGCGTATCGCGGCGGCGCTCGACGATCGGGACGTAAGCGTCGAGAAAGGCGTCGCCGACCGCGCGCATCATCGCGAAGCTCTGCTCGAAGCCGAGCTCGTGAAAGTCATCGAAGAACACGCCGCCCACACCACGCGGCTCGCCGCGGTGTTTCAGGAAAAAATACTCGTCGCACCACTTCTTGAAGCGCGGGTGCTTATCGGCGCCAAACGGTGCCAACGCCGTCTTGCAGGTCGCGTGGAAGTGGCGCGCGTCTTCTTCGGTGGCGTAGTAAGGCGTGAGATCCATGCCGCCACCAAACCACCAGACATCCGCCTGGCCGACGGCGCGCGCCATGAAAAATCGCACATTCATGTGCACTGTCGGCACATGCGGATTGCGCGGGTGGAACACGAGCGACACACCCATCGCCTCGAACCCGCGGCCGGCCAGCTCCGGCCGCTGCGCAGTCGCCGAGGGCGGCAGCTTCGTGCCAAGCACATGCGACAAGCCGACGCCGCCGCGCTCCAGCAGAATGCCTTCTTCGATGATGCGCGTGAGCCCGCCGCCGCCGAGCGGCGAATCCGCGGGCTTTTCCCAGGCGTCGCGCACGAACGGCTTGCCGTCGAGCCGCTCGAAGGTCGAGACGATCCGCTCTTGCAGGCCCAGCAGGTACTGGCGGACGCTTTGGCTGTCGATGAAGGTGTCGGTCATGTTTGTTGTCCCCGCGTCGGCGGGGACCCAGTGTCGCTACTGCGGTGTCGCTACAAAACACGCTGCACTCCCGCTGGCGCGGGAATGACGCAGCTACAGCATGTGCTTGCGCAGGAACCCCAGCACGTTCTCGTACCACGCGACGATGTTGCGTGGCTTGAGAATCCAGTGATTCTCGTCAGGAAAGATCACTAGCTCGCTGTCCACGCCGTGATACTGCAGCGCCTCGAACAGGTTGAGCCCCTCGCCGATCGGGCAACGGTAATCGAGTTCGCCATGGATGATGAGCACCGGCGTCTTCCAGTTCTTGATGTGGCGGATCGGCGCGTAGCGGTCGTACTGCTCCGGGTTGGCATACGGGTCCTCGCCGCCCATCTCCAGGTACCACCACGCCGGATGATCGGTGGTGCCGGTGAATTGCCCCATTGTCACGATGCTCGCGTGCGTGATCAGGCAGTTGAAGCGCTGCGTCTGCGTGCCGATCCAGTTGGTCATGTAGCCGCCGAAGCTGCCGCCCATGGCCATGACGCGCTTGGCATCCACGTCCGGGCGCTGCTCGATGGCATCGGTCACCGCCATCAGGTCTTCATAGCACTGCTTGCCCCAGACGTTGCCCCAAATGCCCTGGATGAACGCCTGCCCAAAGCCGGTCGAGCCGCGCGGATTGGGCAGCACGACCGCGTAGCCGGCGGCGACCGCCAGCAGTGGGTTCCAACGCCAGTGCCAGCCGTCGCCCCACATGGCGATCGGTCCGCCGTGGATCGACAGCAACGTCGGCAGCTTGCCGCTTGCGTCCTTCGGCTTGGCGATCCACGCCTGGATTGGCACGCCGTCGGTGGACGGCACATCGATCCGCTCTATCTGCGCCCACGCGCTGCCCGGCGTGAAGCCGGACAGGCGCGCAACCGGTGCGGGCGTTGACTCCTTGCCCAGCGCAACGAGGTGGCACTCGGGCGCATCGAGCAGCGTCGAACGGATGCACGCGGCGCGCTCGGCATCGACCGTCACCACATTGCTGTGCGTGCCGCCGGCCGCGCGTGAAGTGAGTTGCTGCACCACGCCGCTGGTCACGTCCATGGCGAACACGGGTGTGATGCCGCCATCGTCCGCCGTGACGAGGATCTGTTTGCCGTCGGCGCTCCAGTCGCTCACATGCGGCCAGCGGTCCCATTCGGCAGCCAGCTCGCGCAAGCTGCCGGTGGCCACGTCGATCAGCGTCAATGTCGGCCGCACGACGACCTTCGCCGAGCGCACCGAACGCGTGACCGCGATCGTCTTGCCGTCCGGCGAGAACAGCGGACCGTCGTTGTTGGTGTTGGGCGCCTGACCGAGGAGCCTGCGCGTTCGTTTGCCCAGCGCCGTGCCGGACAGGTCGATCACCAGGACCGAGGAATCTTCCTCACGGTCGGCGCCCACACTGCTCCAGCTCGCGGCGACCGCGCTGCCGTCGGCCGCGATGTCCAGTTGCGGCTCGATCCACAGTTCGGCCGTCGCCTCCGGCGTCAGATCCTCGCGCCCGCTGCCATCGGCCTTGCAAACGATCAGATGCGTGTTGGCGCGGTCCGGGTTCTGATGCAGCCAGTGGTCCCAGTGGCGCACCGGCTGGCGCCGGTAGTTGCGGACACTCGGCCCCTTCTTGGCGCGCTCGGCGGCGGTTTCGCGCTGCTTGTCATGCGGCACGTCGGGCAGCACCGGCGCGAAGCAGGCCATGCGGTCCGCCTTGGCGGCGAACTTGAAGCTTTCGATGCCCAGCGGCTCGTCGGTGAGTTGCTGTGGCTCACCACCGGCGGCCGGGATCAACCAGACCTGCATGCGCTTTTCGGCGTCCTCGTCGGGCTTGACCTCGTTGGGCTTGCGGTTCGACAGAAAGCCCAGCGCGCCGTCGTGGCGGAAGCAGGGCGCCACGTCCTTGCTCTCGCCGCGCGTGAGCTGCAGCGCGGCGCCGCCATCGGTCGGGACCTTCCAAAGGTCAGAGACGTACTTGGTTGCCTCGCGATCGAGGCGCTGCACGGCGACGGCGAGCCAAGTGCCGTCCGGCGCGGGTGCGATGGAGCTGACGCGCTTGAGCGCGATGTGCTGTTCGACGGTGTAGGGGGAATTGATCATTGCGTCATCGGGCGGGCTTCGCTGCGTGGTCTGGACGGACGCGCATTGTGCTTGAACCGAGTCCTGCGGTGAGTCCGGTAGCACGACACTTCGTTACGGTCCACGTATCACCGGGTGACGCGGCGCTCGCAGACTGAACGGCCACTTGGGTGTCACCCTGGAGGAGCCATGTCAAAGGAAGTTCAGTCCACTCGCCGCACCCTTCTGTTCGCGGGTCCGGCCGCCGCCGCCGCGCTCGCTGGCTGCGGCGGATCAGGCGCGGTCGCCGATGCCAACGCGGCGGGCACCACTCTTGTCAACCGCGTGACCTGGTTCACATCGGGCGACAAGCGCATCGTGCAGACCAACCAGGTGCCTGATCACGACAACGTCGGACCGTTCCCCGACTTTGCCGATCCCCATGAACTGCGTGAAGTGCCGAAGGAGTTACGCATGCCTGTCGCGCCGGTGACGCTGGCGCAGTCGCAGGCCATTGACCAGTCGCGTTTCGGCGTGGCGCGAAACCGCATCCTTCTCGATCCGGCCGGCCCATTGTGGAAGAACGAATACAAAGCCGGCTGGCAGTTTGAGGTGATGTCCGAGCGCATCCGCCACTACATCGGCATCGATGCCAGCAACGGCCACACGCAAACTGGCGGCGCCTACCACCACCATGGTTCGTCAGAGCGCTACATGAAGAAGCTGGCGAGAGAGCGGGTGAAGGATCGACTGCCCGGGGTGGACTCGCTGTTGTTGATCGGCTGGGCGGCCGACGGGTATCCGATCCACTGGCTTTTTGTGCCCGACACCGCCGCCGGCAGCCCGGCACTGGAGCGAGAGTTGAAGTCGAGCTACCGGCTCAAGGCCGGCCTGCGGCCGGCCGGCGCGCCGCGCGGCGCGCACGACGGCACCTTCGTGCGTGACTACGAGTATGTGGCGGGCCTGGGCGATCTGGACAAGTGCAACGGCATGCAGTTGGAGGCGACGCCGGAGTTTCGCAATGGGACCTACGCTTACTTCGTGACGCGCGACTTTCCGCACATCCCACGCAAGTGGCGCGTCCAGCCGGATCAGACGTTCTTCGTTGCGCTTGGCTCTGTCGGCGCCGACGATGCTCCGCCGCAGTACGCAGATTGGCCGACAGCCTAGCCCGGACGATTCACCAAGTTGCTGCGCTGGCGGCGATTCTCGCTCTGTCACCGGCGTGATCGAGTCCTGTTTGGACAGATGCACGTTGGTCCAATGGGGCGACGCGGGCTTGCGCGGCGCCTGCGCCTTCGCGCGGGCAGGCTCTTGGCTGCCAGCTTGCGCTCAAGTGTGCGTTGATGCCTGCGGGCATCGGCTGTGCCGTGCCGCCCAATCTGGCTCGCTCACGCATCCGCGCGACTGCCGCGTCCCTGATGAGACATCCGGGCTAGTGCTGCCGCAACGCATCGGCCGGCCGCAGACGCGCGGCCTTGTTGGCCGGCCAGATGCCAAAGAACAGCGACATCGCGCCGGCGATCGCTGCCGCGATCAAGCCGGCGCCGGCGCTTGGCACCACGGTGTAGCCGGCAAGTTGGGCCACGGCGACGGCACCCAGTGCACCGAGCGCCAAGCCGACCACGCAGCCACCGAGGGCGAGCAGCAGCGCTTCGGCGAGAAACTGGCCGAGGATCTGCGCCGGGGTCGCGCCGATCGCCATGCGCAAGCCGATCTCGCGTGCCCTTTCGGTGACGACCACCAGCATGATGTTCATGATGCCAATGCCGCCGACGATCATCGAGATCGAAGCGATGGCGGCCAGCAGTACCACCAGCGGCTGGCTTGAGCGCGAGGCGGCCTGGGTCAGTTGCGTCAGGTCATTGACCGAGAAGTCGTCCTCGGCGCCGGCGGCGATTTTGTGCCGCTGCCGCCGCAGGCTCTTGATCTGCGCCTCGGCCGACTTGATCGCCGCCGTGCTCTTGACCTGGACCAGGATCACGCGCACTGCGGCGTCGAACTTTTCGGCGAAGAGCTTGCGCTGGGCGGTGGAGACGGGTACCACCACCTGATCGTCCTGGTCGCGCCCGTCGAGCGACTGGCCCTTGCGCGCCAGCAGGCCGATCACGGTGTACGGGTGACCTTTGAGCCGAATCGTCTGCCCCACTGCCAAGGTGTCGCTGCCAAACAGGTTAGTCGCGACGGTCTGGCCGATCACGGCCACCCGGGTGGCGCGCTTTACGTCGGCATCGGTGAAGTAGCCACCGTGTTTGAGCGTCCAGTCCTGCACCTGAAAGTATGCCGGCGTGGTTCCCAGCACCGGGCTGTTCCAGTTCTTGCCGCCAAAGACGAGTTGTGCCATCCCCTGGGCGATGGGTGCCACGGCCTGCACCTGCGAAAACCGGGCGATCGCAGCGGCATCCTCCAGCGTGAGCGTGGCCGCCTCGCCGGCCGGCAATCGCAGGCCGCTTCGGGTCGGCGCGCCGGACTGCACGACCAGCAAGTTGGTGCCCATCGAGGCAATCGTCTCGTTGACGGTCGTCTGCGCGCCCTGGCCGATGGACAGCATCAGAACCACCGAGGCGACACCGCTCACCATGCCAAGCATGGTGAGCGCGGCGCGCAGCCGGTAGGCACCGAGTGCGCGCCACGCCCGGCGCAGCAGCAGGGCGGTCATGCGGCCAGCTCCGTGGCGGCCATGCGCCGCTCGTCGGCCACGATCAGCCCATCGACGATGCGCAGCGTGCGGTGGGCGTGCGCGGCCACCTCCAGCGAGTGCGTGATCAGCACGACGGTCGTGCCGGCCCGATTCAGTTCGCGCGGGGTCGCGACCAGATCGGCGGCGGTCCGGGTGTCGAGATTGCCGGTCGGCTCGTCGGCCAGCACCAACGCCGGGCGTATCACCAGCGCGCGGGCGATGGCCGCGCGCTGCTGTTGGCCGCCCGAGACGTAGGCCGGCAGGACGTCTTCGTGCCGCGCCGGGCCGAGCCGGGCGAGTTCAGCGCAAGCGCGCTCGACGGCCTGCGCGCGTGGCAGCCCGGCCTACTCGAGGGGCAGAGCGATGTTGTCGGCCAGCGACAGCCGCGGCAGCAGGTTGTAGGACTGGAACACGAAGCCAAGCGCCTTGTTGCGCAGCGCTGCGCGTTCGGCCTCGCTCAGCGCGACGGTGTCTTCGCCGAACAGCGCATAGGCGCCGGACGACGGCACATCGAGCAGGCGGAGGATGTTCATCAGCGTTGACTTGCCCGAACCCGACGGGCCGATCACCGCGACGAACTCGCCGACGTCGATGGCCAGATCGATGCCGTGCAGCACCTCGACCGGCCCGCCGGCGGTGTCGAAGTGCTTGCGGATGTCGGTCGTCCGGACCGCTCGCATGCGGATGCCCTGTTGTGGACTCAGAACGCGCGCATGCGCAAACTGGGTTTGGACTCGCTGCCGCGCTCGGTCTCGTCGATCACGACCCCGGTCGCCGGTGCGCAGATCGCCTTCCAGCAGTTGGGTGTAGCGGCCGTCGGTGATGCCGGTCTTGACGGCGCGTTACGCCATGCTGCCATCGACGAGCACGAACACGCTGGCGCCGGAGGCCGCCTGCCTGCCGCCGGCCGATGGCTTGTAGCGCAGCGCGGCGTTGGGAATGCGCGGCGCGTTGTCGCGTTGCGCGATGGTGAACTTCAGATGTGAGGTCATGCCCGGCAACAGCCGCTCCTAGGGGTTGGCGGCGTCAACGACGACGTTGTAGGTGACGACGTTCTGTTGGATCGTCGGGTTCAGTCGCGCGTGCCGCACCGTGCCGGTAAAGCGACGGTCGGGGTAGGCATCGACGGTGAAGCTCACCTGCGCGCCGGGCTGGATCGAGCCGACGTCCAGCTCGGCCACGTTGGTGTCGATCCGCCTCCGCGTCAGATCCGGTGCGATCTTGAATAGGGTGGGGGTCTGGAAGTTGGCGGCGACGGTCTGGCCCACCTCGACCTCGCGCGCGACCACCACGCCCGCCACGGGCAACCGCACCGTCATGTAGCCGAGATTGGCTCGGGCGCGCGCAAGCTTGGCCTGCGCCAAAGTGACCTGCGCCGTGGCGCTGGCCACCGCCTGCCGGTACTGGTCGAGCGACAGCGGCGCGACGAGGCCGCGCGCCACCGAGCCCTCGTAGCGGAGCAAATTGGCTTGCGCCACGCCGAGCAGGGCCTGTTTGTCGGCGAGTTCGGCCGCGGCTTGATCGACCTCGGCTTGCAGCAGCGTGGGCTCCAGGCGCAGCAACACGTCGCCCGGCTTCACGCGTGAGTTGTAGTCCACGTGCCGACTGGCCACGGTGCCGGAG
>JADCGX010000058.1 GCA_020248785.1 Burkholderiales bacterium
CGATCACCATGCCTTCGATGATCGACGCGCCCGGCCGCCGGACTGCCCGTCAGCCCCTTACCCGCTCACCCCCTCCAGGCTCAGACCTCGTTGGAATCACGAGCCCGGCTCCAGGCTCATACCTCGTTGGAAAAGACTCCGGCTTGGCGCCACGTCCGCTTTGCCCGTATAATCTAAGGCTTTCTGCCGTTCGTCCGAGTCTCTAACTCGCTGCGTACGGCAGGCTCCAAGCAAGATGATGGAGCGCGTCCGCATCCCGCATGCGGACACGCAAAAGTGGGCTGCGCGGAGCGTCGGCTCCGGCCAGGCAGCCCCGCGGGTCGGCAGGTCGGCGTACTGGCGCCACAGAAAGGTTCAGCGAGGTTTCAAATGGCTCGTGTATGTCAAGTCACCGGCAAGCGGCCGACGACGGGTAACAACGTCTCGCATGCCAATAACAAGACCAAGCGTCGATTCCTTCCGAATCTACAGTACCGCCGCTTCTGGGTGGATAGCGAAAAGCGCTGGGTGCGTCTGCGTCTGACCAACGCGGCCTTGCGCACGATCGACAAGAACGGCATCGACGTCGTGCTGGCGGATCTGCGCGCCCGCGGCGAGATCTAAGGAGCAATCATGGCCAAAGGCGCACGCGAGAAGATCAAGCTCGAATCGACGGCCGGCACCGGCCACTTTTACACGACGACCAAGAACAAGCGCACCACACCGGACAAGCTGTCTTTCATGAAGTACGACCCGAAGGCGCGCAAGCACGTCGAGTACAAGGAAACGAAGCTCAAGTAATCGAGCTGCAGTTCGCCCGCAAATGCGGGTAAAAAAAAAGGCCCGGAATTTCCGGGCCTTTTTTGCGTCAGTCGTTCTGGCTTTGCCGACAGGTCATGCCGGCTGGGCAATGGGCGCGTAGCTGCGAATACGCAAGGCCATGTCCTGCAGGGTCCGATTGCCACTGGCCTCCGCTCGCGCGATCCAGTCTTCCAGGTGGGCCAGCATCTGCTCGCGCGACCCCGCCGAGCGGCTCCAGGTCTTGGCCAGCTCGGTCCGCATGTCCACCAGCGTTTTCATGACGCGGCTGTGCGCCAGCATCTCCGCCAGCGTCTCGCGCGCTTGCGGCGGCAGGGCTTCCACGTTGCCCTTGCGCAGCCAGAGCCGCAGAGAGGCAAAGCGCGCCCGCTCGGCCTGCGGCAGCTTGCTCAGTTCCGCCTTGTGGGCACGGCGAAGCTCGCGTGCGTAGCGGGCCAGCAGGTCATAGCGGTTCGCTACGACCGCCTGCAAAGTCTCCAGGTCGATGCGCGGCTTGGGTGCAACCACCTTGGGCACGGGCGCCACGCGCAACACCTTGGCCAGCCCGACCGACTGCAGGATGCGGATGTACATCCAGCCGATGTCGAACTCGTACCACTTGGACGACAGGCGGGCCGAGGTCGGGAAGGTGTGGTGGTTGTTGTGCAGCTCCTCGCCGCCGATGAGAATGCCCCAGGGCGAGATGTTGGTGCTGGCATCGGGGGCGTCGAAGTTGCGATAGCCCCAGAAGTGCCCGATGCCGTTGATCACGCCCGCGGCAAAGAAGGGAATCCACATCATCTGCACCGCCCAGACGGCAAGGCCGGCCCAGCCGAAGAGGATGAGATCCGTGCCAAGCATGATGCCGCAGCCATGCCACGTGAAGCGCGAATACACGTTGCGCTCGAGCCAATCGTTGGGTGTGCCGTGGCTGTACTTGGCCAGCGTCTCGGCGTTGGCGGCCTCGGCCATGTACAGCTCGGCGCCTTCCCACAGGACCTTTCTCAGTCCTCGCGTTTGCGGGCTGTGCGGATCTTCAGGCGTCTCGCACTTGGCGTGATGCTTGCGATGAATGGAGACCCACTCCTTGGTCTGCATGCCGGTGGTGAGCCACAGCCAGACGCGAAAGAACTGGCTGACGACCGGGTGCAGATCCAGCCCGCGATGCGCCTGCGACCGGTGCAAAAAGATGGTGACCGCGGCGATGGTCACGTGCGTGAACAGCAACGTGGCCAGGATGAGCTGCCACCAGGACAGCCGCAGCACGCCGCCGTCCAGAAATTCGAACAGGTACATTGAAACTCCGTGTGCGGCGCGCGCTGCATTGGCGCGCCGGTCAGTCAACCCCGACGCACGACACGCCCGGGCGGCTCCTCAGCCATGATCTGATGATTGTAGGACACCTCGTCCCTGCGAACGGCTGAATTGAACGGTCAAATTCGGCAGCGAACCTTGCGCTCGCGCAAGCGGTGCCGCAGGTCGCTCAGGCGACCTTGGGTGAGCGCGGCGTCACAGACGGCTGCAGTTGGGCGACCCCGCCGTGAAGATGCAGTTCTCGCTGAGGGAACGGAATCTCCACGGCACTGTCGTCAAATGCCTTGTAGATCTTCTGGGCGACTTCCGATTGCACGCCCAGGCGCCCTTCCTCCGGGTCAGCGATCCAGAAGCCCACCTCCAGATCAAGGCCATCGGCGCCAAAGCCGAGCATGAGTGCCTGCGGTGGCGGCTCGGCCAGCACGCGCGCGGTTTCCCGCGCCGCTGCTTCGAGCATGGCAAACGCGGGCGCCAGCTCGGTCCCATAAGCCACCGACACCTTCACGCTCAGCCGTACCTTCTTGTCGCTGTAGGTGTGGTTGGTGACGGGTGTGGCAATCAGCATCTCGTTGGGCACGATCGCCTCCGTGCCGTCGCCTGACCGTACCACGGTGTAGCGCGTGGTGATCTGCGTCACGCGCCCCAAGTACTTGTCCACTGCGATCAGATCGCCCAGGCGCACGCTACGGTCGAGCAGAATGATAAAGCCCGCCACGTAGTTGCTCGCAATGCGCTGCAGGCCCAGGCCAAGACCCACCCCAAGCGCACCGCCGAAGACCGACAGCACGGTCAGGTCCATGCCAACCGATGAGAGCGCCACCAACACGCCGAAGAGCACCAGCACGGCACGCAAGACACGCGACAGCACCGCGCGCACATTGGCGTCGATGCTATCTGCGCGCATCAACCGGTCTTCGAGCGCGGAGCCCGCCCACAAGCTCACCAGCAGCGCCGCGACGACGGCCACGATGCCGGTGACCAGTGCCCACAGGGACATCCGGCTGCCGCCGACGGGCAGGCGCGTGGATTCCAGCCAGTCGACCGTGTCGCCCAGGACGCCGGTGACGTGCAGCGCCACCACCAGCCAGATGGTCCCGGCAATCACCCGCTCGAAAGTGGTGATGAGCGCAAAATTGCGGAACACCCGCCGCAGGACGTAAACAAGCAGGCGAATCACCGCCATCGCCCCGAACAGCGTCATTGCCAGGCGCAGCAGGCGTGCATCGGCCGTGCTGCCGATGATCTTGGTAACCCGCAGCAGACCCTCGCCGGCCCACAACAGCGCTTGGGTGGCGAGCGGAAAGGCCAGGCGTCGCACGCCTTCGATAGAAAAGCGCACCGGATCCTTGTCGGCATGGGCCGGATCGGCCTCGCGCAGGACCGCGAGCCGGGCCTGGGTGCGCCGCATGACCGCGCGCGTGACCAGTACCCCACCGGCAATCGCGGCCAGGATGGTGATCAGGGTCCAGAAGTGATGCGGCTTGGACAGGCCGTGCGCGACCGCCTCCAGCACAGCGTCCAGCGGTGTCGTGCTCATGCCTTGCGCTCCAGCACGGCCGCAAAGAACCCGTCCGTTCCATGCAGATGCGGCAGCGTCACGAACCAAGGTGCGAAGCGGGCGGCGTGATCGATGGTGATTCCCTGTGCTGCCAGCACCGCTGTCGCGTCCACCGGGACGAACTGCGGCTGTTCTGCAAGGAACTGCTCGATCACCTGCTGGTTCTCCAGGGCGAGCAGCGAGCAAGTGGCGTAGACCAGCCGGCCACCGGGCTTGAGCAACCGTGCCGCGGCGCGCAGCACGTTGCCCTGCACCGCATTCACGCGCGCCAGTTCGGTTTCGTCAAAGCGCCACTTCAGATCGGGATTGCGGCGCAGGGTGCCGCTGCCCGAACACGGCGCATCCACCAGCACGCGGTCGATCTTGCCGTTCAGTCGCTTGACACGAATGTCATTCTCGTTGGCAATCGCCGCCGGATGCACGCTGGACAGGCCGCTGCGTTTCAGGCGTGGTCCGAGGCCCGCCAGCCGCTTGGCATTAATGTCGAAAGCGTACAGCCGACCAGTGGAGCGCATCAGCGCGCCCAGGGCCAGCGTCTTGCCGCCCGCGCCCGCGCAAAAGTCCACCACCATCTCGCCGCGCCGTGGCGCGACCAGCCGCGCGATCAGCTGGCTCCCCTCGTCCTGCACCTCCACCTGCCCGCTCTGGTACAGCGGCCAGCGCGTCAGGGGCGGCTTGTCGATCAGTCGAATACCTTCGGGCGAGTAGCGCGTGGCCGCGGCATCAAGCGGCGCATGCTCGCGCGAGGCCGCGCGCAGTTGCGCCAGCACTGCATCGCGCTCGGCCTTCAGCGTGTTCACGCGCAGGTCCAGCGGTGCCGGCTCGGCCATTATGGCCAGCAGCGGCTCGGCATCGTGGTACTGCGCCGTCAGGCGCGTGAAGAGCCACAGCGGCACCTCGCCGCGCACCGCGCCTGGCGCGCTGGCCGTGTCGAGCGCCAACGCGTGGCGCACCGCGCGCTCGTCGCCTCGCAACACGCTGGGCGCCAGCGCGGCACCGCCCTGCTGCCGGGCCAGCGTGACGAGCGCCGCCAGCCGGGGCGCGCGCTGCGGCACGGCCGGCTGGATCATCCAGCGCAGCGAGGCGAGACGCCGCAGGGCATCGAAGGTCGCCTCGGCGATCAGGCTGCGATCGCGGCTGCCGAGCTTCGGGTGCTGCTTGAAGTAGCGGGACATCACGGCGTCGGCCGGCCCATCGAAGCGCAGCACCTGCGCCAGCAGTAGCGCCAGGTGATCGACCACCAGGCTGGAAATGCGCGAGCCGTGCGCGCCGTCGTAGGCAACCGCGTCCTCCGCGCGCCGCGGCTCGGGCCGCGGGCGGCGCGGCGGCGGCGCCATGCCGGGCTGCGGCCGACGCAACGGTGAGGACGAGCGTTTGGCGCGGGTGGCCATCTCAGGCGCCAAAGAGCGCGAGCGACTCGCCCGCAACGTCAAGCTCCACGGTGCGGCCCTGGTGCCAGCGCACCGCGCCTTGCAGGACGAGCCGCACGCAGCGCGGCAGCAGCACGTGTTCCTGCGCCAGCACGCGGGCGGCCAGCGTCTCTTCCGTGTCGTCCGCATGCACGGGAACCGCAGCCTGCCCGATGATCGCGCCACCGTCGAGGTCGTGCGAGACGAAGTGCACCGTCGCCCCATGCACCCGCACGCCAGCGGCAAGCGCCTGCCGATGCGTCGCCAGCCCCGGAAACGCCGGCAGCAGCGACGGATGCACGTTGATCATCCGGCCTGCATAGCGATCGACGAACGCGGCCGTGAGCACCCGCATGAAGCCGGCCAGCACGACGAGCTCGGGCCGCAGCGCATCGACCGCCTGCATGAGCGCCGCATCGAAGCTGTCGCGCGAAGTGTGCTGGCGATGGTCGATCACCTGCGTGGGCAAGCCGCGCGCGGCGGCGATGCCCAGCCCCGCCGCACCGGGCCGATTGCTGATGACGCCCGCGATGCGCGCCCGCAGCGTGTGTTCCCACTGCTCGCGCGCGGCGGCATCGAGCAGCGCCTCGAGATTGCTGCCGCGGCCGGAGATCAGGCACACCACGTTCTTCATGCGGCCGATTCTACGCAGCGGTCATGGACGCTTCTCATGCGAGGCAAATGCGCAACCTATAATTCGCGCTCGAGCGATCGTGGTGTAGGTAGTGCGTTTCCCCGCGGCGATCGTCCCCGCTGCCCACGCTCATCCCCGCATGAAGATCATTCGCGGCGCGCCACGGCCGGCCGACCGGCTGCCCACGGCGCTCACCATCGGCAACTTCGACGGCGTGCATCGCGGCCACCAGGCGCTGCTGGCGCAGGTGGCCGCGGCCGCGCACGCCCGCGGCCTGGTGCCTGCCGTCATGACCTTCGAGCCGCATCCGCGCGAGCTCTTTGCTCCGCAGTCGGCCCCCGCCCGCATTGCCAACCTGCGCGATACCGTGGGCGCACTGGCGGCCTGCGGGATCCAGCGGATGTTCGTGCAACACTTCAATCATCGCTTTGCGGCGCTGTCCGCGGAACGGTTCATCGAAGAACTCGTGGTGCGCGCCTGCCAGGCGCGCTGGCTGGCGGTGGGCGACGACTTTCGCTTCGGCGCGCGACGCGCCGGGGACATCGCGCTGCTGCGGGCCGCCGGCCCGGCGGCCGGCTTCGAGGTGGCGCAACTGGCTGCGGTGGAAGAAGACGGCCAGCGCATCTCCAGTTCGCTGGTGCGCGCCGCGCTCGCGGCCGGCGATCTCGCGCGCGTGCGGCACCTGCTGGGCCGGCCGTATGTCATCAGCGGCCGTGTGCTGCATGGCGCGAAGCTCGGCCGCACCATCGGCTTTCCAACCCTGAACCTGCGCATGGCGCACGCCTGGCAGCGTCGCCGCCCGGCCGGCCACGGCATCTTCGCCGTGCGGGTGCGCGGGCTCGGGCAGCAGCCCTTGCCTGGCGTGGCGAGCCTCGGCCTGCGTCCGACGGTGGACGACAGCGGACGCTGGCTGCTCGAGGTTCACCTCTTCGACTTCACCCGCAGCGTGTATGGCCAGCTGATCGAGGTCGAACTGGTGGAGAGATTGCGCGACGAGGAGAAGTACGACTCGGTCGAGTTGCTCCGCCAGGCGATTGATCGCGACGCGGCGCGTACCCGCGCGATCCTGCGCGGCGCGACGGGCGAAACACCGGGCGATAGAAGCTAAACTCTCGGCCTCGCGCACCCAGAGGCGCCGAGATCCGTTTCCGACACCTCTTGCAGAGCCCGAGGGGGCCAAGGAGTGCCCATCATGGCCGACGACGCCAAGGGCCGCGCATCGCAGCGCGACACGCACCAGCGCAACGCGACGAAGGACAGCGGCAAGCCCGCCGCCGATCCCAACAGCCGCAAGTACCCGCTGAACCTTCCTGACACGCCGTTTCCGATGCGCGGCGACCTGCCCAAGCGCGAGCCGGGCTGGGTCAAGGCGTGGGAAGAGAACAAGACCTACACCGCGATCCGCGCGGCGCGCGCCAAGGCCGGCGCACCCAAATTCATCCTGCACGATGGCCCGCCGTACGCCAACAGCGAGATCCACCTGGGCACGGCGGTCAACAAGATCCTGAAGGACATGGTGGTGAAATCGCGCTCGATGGCCGGCTTCGACGCGGTGTACGTGCCGGGCTGGGACTGCCACGGTATGCCCATCGAGATCCACATCGAGAAGAAGTTCGGCAAGCACCTGCCGCGTGCCGAGGTGCAGGCCAAGGCACGGGCCCATGCCGCCGAGCAGATCGCGCTGCAGATGGCCGGCTTCAAGCGCCTCGGCGTGCTGGGCGACTGGGACAACCCGTACAAGACCATGACCTTCAAGGCCGAGGCGGACGAGATCCGCACGCTCGGCCGCATGATCGAGCGCGGCTTCGTCTACCGTGGCCTGAAGCCCGTGAACTGGTGCTTCGACTGCAACTCGGCGCTGGCCGAGGCCGAGGTCGAGTACATCGACAAGAAAACCCCGGCGATCGATGTCGCCTTTCCGCTGTTGCAGGAAGAGGAGGCCAGGGTCGCCGCCGCCTTCGGGGTCGCTGCCCTGGGCAAGCCCACCTGCACGGTGATCTGGACCACAACCCCGTGGACCATCCCGGCCAACCAAGCGCTCAACTTCCACCCGGAGTTTGTTTACGCGCTGGTGGACACCGGGGACCGCCTGTTGATTCTCGCCCGCGATCTGGTCGACTCCTGTCTGCAGCGCTTCGGGCTCAAGGGCCGCGTGCTGGCAGAAACCGTCGGCGCCCGGCTGGAGCGCGTGCGCTTTGCCCATCCGCTCGCCCGATTGGACCCGGGCTTCGACCGCGCCTCGCCCGTGTTCCTCGGCGACTACGTGACGGCCGACGCCGGCACCGGCATCGTGCACTCGTCGCCGGCCTACGGCCTGGAGGACTTCGAGTCCTGCAAGGCCTACGGCATGACCAACGACCAGATTCTCAACCCGGTGCAGGGCGACGGGCACTACGCCGGCGAATTTCCGCTGTTTGGCGGATTGAAGATCTGGAACGCGAATCCAAGAATCGTGGACGCCCTGCGCGTGGCCGGTAACCTGCTGCACGCCGCGCAGCAGGACCACTCGTACATGCACTGCTGGCGCCACAAGACGCCGCTCATTTATCGCGCGGCCAGCCAGTGGTTCGTGCGGATGGACGGTGCCACGCGCGAGACCGCCGGCGTGATGCAGACCGAGACGGTAGGCCAGACGCTGCGCCAGACCGCGCTGCATGCGATCGAGCAGACCGGCTTCTACCCGGCCTGGGGCAAGGCGCGCCTGCACGGCATGATCGCCAACCGGCCCGACTGGTGCATCTCGCGCCAGCGCAACTGGGGCGTGCCGCTGCCGTTGTTCCTCAGGAAGAGCGACGGCAGCCTGCATCCGCGCACGCTGGAGCTGCTCGAAGCGGCTGCGCAAAAGGTCGAGCAGGGCGGCATCGAGGCGTGGTCGAAGGCCAGCGTCGAGGACTTCCTGCCTGCCGCTGAGGCGGCCGAGTACGAGAAGTCGAACGACATCCTCGACGTGTGGTTCGACTCGGGCTCCACGCACCGCACCGTGATGCGCGGCTCGCACCGCGCCGATCTTGCCTACCCCGCCGACCTGTACCTGGAAGGCTCTGACCAGCACCGCGGCTGGTTCCACTCGTCGCTGCTGATCGGTGCCGCCATCGACGGGCGGGCGCCGTACAAGGGCCTGCTCACCCACGGCTTCGTGGTCGACGCGCAGGGCCGCAAGATGAGCAAGTCGCTCGGCAACGGCATCGACCCGCGCGAGCTGGCGGACAAAATGGGCGCGGAGATCATGCGCCTGTGGGTCGCCTCGACCGATTACTCCGGCGAGATGTCGATCGGCGACGAGATCCTCAAACGCGTGGTCGAAAGCTACCGACGCATCCGCAACACGCTGCGCTTCTTGCTGGCCAACACCAGCGACTTCGACATCGGCAAGGACGCGGTGCCGATCGAGCACATGCTGGAGATCGACCGCTATGCGCTCGCCCTCACCCAGCAGTTCCAGGCCGAAGTGCTGGCGAGCTACGAGAAGTTCGAGTTCCACCCCGTGGTCGCGCGCCTGCAGACCTTCTGTTCGGAAGACCTGGGCGCGTTCTACCTCGACATCCTGAAGGACCGGCTGTACACGACCCAGGCGGGCAGCGTGGCGCGGCGCTCGGCGCAGACCGCGCTCTGGCACATCACCTCCAGCGTGCTGCGGATCATGGCGCCGTTCCTGTCGTTCACGGCCGACGAGGCGTTCGCGGTCTTCGCCCCGGGGCAGGGCACGATCTTCGCTCAGACGTACCACGAGGTCCCGGGCGTGCCCGGGCACGAGGCACTGCTCGCAAAATGGGCGACGATCCGCGCGGTGCGCGCCGATGTGCTCAAGGCCATCGAGGCGCAGCGCGAGGCCGGCAAGGTGGGCTCCTCGCTGCAGGCCGAGGTCGATCTGTGGGTGGCGGGCGAGCGTCACGCGACCGTGGCCACGCTGGGCGAAGACCTGAAGTTCGTGACCATCACCAGCCGTGCCACGCTGCATCAGGCCGCGACCGAGGCGGATGAGCGCGTCGCCGTGATGCCCTCGCCCCATGCAAAGTGCGATCGTTGCTGGCATTGGCGCGCAGACGTGGGCAGCAACGCGGAGCACCCCACGCTCTGCGGACGCTGCGTGAGCAATCTCTTTGGCGTGGGCGAGGCCCGTGCCGTCGCCTAGCCGTTGACCGCCAGACGGCGCGTGGAGTAAAGGACCGGGATGGCCTGGGGCAAACAAAAGTCGTGGTGGCAAAAACTCCTGCCGTGGATCGGGGTGGCCGTGGCCGTCATCCTCCTCGACCAGGCCACGAAGCTCACCATCGAGCGCATGTTCAACTATGGCGACGTGCGCCCGGTGACAAGCTTCTTCAACCTCGTGCTCACCTACAACAAGGGCGCCGCGTTCTCATTCCTCGCCAACGCGTCGGGCTGGCAGGACGAGTTCCTCACCTGGGTGGGCATCGGGGCGTCGATCTTCATCATTTATCTGCTCGCGCGGCACGGCACGCAGCGCCTGTTTTCGCTGTCGCTGGCGCTGATCCTCGGCGGGGCGATCGGCAACGTGATCGACCGCATCGCCTACGGCCACGTCATCGACTTCCTTGACTTTCATTACGCTGGCTGGCACTGGCCCGCCTTCAACGTGGCCGACAGCGCGATCGTCACCGGCGCCGTGCTGCTGGTGCTCGACGAGTTGCTGCGCGTGCGGCGCGCGAAGTAGCCGTGAGCCCCACGCCTGCGCTGACGATCTGGGACTACTCCGGCATCGTCGCTGCGGCTTACGACCAGTTCTTCGGCAATGAGCCGTTCTTCGACCAGGCGTTCTTCGCCGAGCGCATCCGTGCCAATGGCGGACGGGCACTGGAGCTTGCGTGCGGTACCGGCCGGCTCATGCTGCCCTACTTGCGCGACGGGCTTGATGTCGAGGGGCTCGACACCTCGGGCGACATGCTGGCGATCCTGCGCGTCAAGGCGGCACGGCTCGGCGTAAAGCCCACGTTGCACCAACGGCCCATGCAGGACTTCGACCTGCCTGCGCGGTACACCTGCATCTTCTGCCCGGTGAATAGTTTTCAGATTCTGGTCACGGACAGTGACATCGCAGCCGCCCTGGGCTGCTGCCTCAAAGCCCTGGTACCGGGCGGCGAGTTGATTCTGACCATTGCGGATCGGCCGGCGGCGTGGGAGTCCGACTGGCGCGAGCGGCGACGGATCGTGTTGGACGACGGCGCGCAGTTGGTGATCGACGATCAGAGCCATCCGCACCCAGCGGCGCCGCGCTGGCACTGGAACTTGCGTTGGCGCGTCAACCGTGGCGAAACCGTCGAGGAGTTCATCCAGGCCTTCGAACTGCGGGACTACGACGCGACGGATCTGCTGGCGCAGTTCGCCGCGAGCGGCTTTGAAGGCGTCTGCGAGCGGCGTGGATATACTGAATCGAAGAGTGCAAAGAGGCTGCAGCGGATCGTCTGCGCTCGGCGACCGAAGGCGTGAAGCGAATGGATCTGGCTGGCAAGCACCTCGTCCTTGGCATGACCGGCGGCATCGCCGCCTACAAGGTGTGCGAACTGGCGAGGCGGCTGCAGGACCATGGCGCCACCGTGCAGGTGGTGATGACCCGCGCGGCTCAGGAGTTCGTGACTTCCACGACGATGCAGGCGCTGTCCGGCAAGCCCGTCTTTACCGACCAATGGGGCGCCGAGGGCGGCCGCGTTAACAACGCCATGCCGCACATTGACCTCACGCGCGAGGCCGATGCGATCGTCGTCGCGCCCGCATCGGCGCACTTCCTTGCGAAGACGGCTCAGGGGCTGGCAGACGACCTGCTCTCCACGCTCGTGCTCGCCCGCAGCTGCCCGCTGCTCGTCGCACCGGCGATGAACGTGGAGATGTGGAATAGCGCCGCCACGCAACGCAACGTACAGACGCTGCGCGGCGACGGCGTCGAACTCCTCGGACCCGGCGTTGGCGACCAAGCCTGTGGCGAGACGGGCGCCGGCCGCATGCTCGAACCGAGCGAGTTGCTCGAAGACATCATTGCCTTCTTCCAGCCGAAGCTGCTGCAGGACAAGCGGGTGCTCATCACCGCAGGACCGACCTTCGAGCCAATCGACCCGGTGCGCGGCATCACCAACCTGTCCTCCGGAAAAATGGGCTTCGCGTTGGCCCGGGCCGCGCGCGAGGCCGGTGCCAAGGTCACGCTGGTGACCGGCCCCACGCAACTGCCGATCCCGCGTGGCGTGCGGCGGCTCGATGTGCGCACGGCCCGCGAGATGCATGATGACGTGATGGCCTACGTCAATCACGCGCAGGTCTTCATCGGCGTGGCCGCGGTGGCCGACTGGCACGTGAGCAACGCGGCCACCAGCAAGCTCAAGAAGGGCGGCGGTGCGCCTGCGTTGCACTTCGAGCCCAATCCGGACATTCTGGCGACCGTGGCGCAGCTGCCGGGCGCGCCGTTCTGCGTCGGCTTTGCGGCCGAGACCGACAACGTGGTCGAGCATGCCAAGGCCAAGCTCAACTCGAAGCGTGTCCAGCTGGTGGTGGCCAACCGTGCGCAAGACGCGATGGGGTCGGACGCGAGTGAGTTGCACCTGGTCGATGCGCACGGTGTCACCACTCTGCCCGCCGACGACAAGCTCGCGCAGGCGCGTCGCATCGTCGCTGCGATTGCGCAGCGACTGGTCTGATCGCCATGACAAGCCACGCCGGCCTCATCGGCGCCGAGCCGAAGGACGGCGACTTCGTGGCCTACCTGCTGGACATCGAGCGCCGGCAGCTCGCGGCCATGGACGCCGCGCGCCTGATCAACGGTCCGTCGAGCGTGCCGCCACTGCTCGGTCTGCCGGCGCCAGCACCGCGCCCGGGCCAGCGCGCGTCGACACAGGCAGCGTCGCGGCGCGGACGCGCCCACGATGAGCAGGCGCCGTTGAACAAGGAGCAGGCGGCGGCGGTCCTGGAAGTCTTGTCGTCGCACTCACAGGCACGCACTGCGCTGGCGTCACAGGAGTTCGTCGGCGGCCTTGTCATTGCGGCGATCGCGCTTTTCTTCTTTGTCGCCGGCGCCGCCGGCGGCAATGTCGTCCCGGTGCTGATCGGCACGGCACTGGGCTGGCTCGCCGTCACCCGCTTGCGCAAGGCATTTCGAGGTGGCAGCGGCGATTTGGCCGAGCGACTGCAGCGCGGCGGATTTCGGAGCTAGGGATGCAACGACTCGACGTGCGCGTGCTCGACGCGCGACTGCGTGCACAGCTGCCGCACTACGCCACGCCGGGGGCAGCAGGCATGGATTTACGCGCATGTATCGAGGCGCCGCTTGTGCTGGTGCCGGGCGCGACCGAACTCATTCCCACCGGCATTGCCATTCACATTGGCGACGCGCGCCATGCCGCGCTGATCCTGCCGCGCTCCGGGCTGGGCCACAAGCACGGCATTGTGCTCGGCAACCTCGTGGGCTTGATCGACTCCGACTACCAGGGCCAGCTGATGGTTTCGTGCTGGAACCGGGGCGGCACCGCCTTCACCATCAACCCGCTCGAACGAATCGCGCAACTGGTGATCGTGCCGGTGGTGCAGGTGGAATTCAATGTCGTCGAATCATTCGAAGAGTCCGGCCGCGGTGCCGGTGGCTTTGGCAGCACCGGCAAGCACTGATCTGCCGTCGCTCACGCAGCCGCCCGTCCGCGGGTCGGCGACGCTGGCGGCCTGTGCCCGCTGGCTCCTCGCCCGCCTGCACTGGCGTGTTGCCTTCGAAGGTCTGCCGGGCCCGCGCGGTGTGGTGATTGTCTATCCGCACACCTCCAACTGGGACTTTATCGTGGGCCTGCTGGCAAAGTGGGCGATGCGCGCGCCGTTTCGCTGGATCGGCAAGGAAAGCTTGTTTCGTGGCATCACGGGCGCCACACTGGGTCGATTGATGCGGCTGTGGGGTGGGCGTCCGGTCGACCGCCACCAGGCCAGCGGCGCGGTTGAACAACTGGCGGCGCTCATGAACAGCGAGCCCTGGTTCTGGCTCGCGCTATCGCCCGAAGGCACGCGCAAGCATCAGGACCACCTGCGCTCGGGCTTTTATCACCTGGCCCGCCGCATGGACGTTCCCTTGGGGCTCGCCTACATCGACTACACGACGCGAACCGTCGGCGTGCAGCACTTTGTCCGCCTCACGGGCGACGAAGCCGGCGACCTGGCTGGCCTAGCCCGCTTTTACGCCGACAAGCGCGGCCATCACCCCGAACAAGCGAGCGCGATCGCGTTCCGGGACAAGCGCAACCCATGAACCTATTGATCCGGCAGTAAACATTTGAACGTATTGAGTGCCGTAGAGTCAGATTTTGCATGGACAAGATCGACTCCCGAACGTTGCCGGTGGATGCGCTCAACGAGCGTCGTCGGCGTGCGGTGAAGATGAGGCTGGACGGC
>JADCGX010000059.1 GCA_020248785.1 Burkholderiales bacterium
CTTCCGATCTTAGAGCGCCGTGCCACCATGGCGCGTGCCTGTCTCCACGATGAGCCCTGGCCGCAGGCGAAACAGCAGTTCCTGGTAGACCCACAGATCGAGCGGGCACTTGAGAGCAGGCACGCCCATCCAGTGCGTGTCCTCGAATGGGCGAGCGCCCGCCGCCGGGCCGGTGTCGTACAGCTCGGAGAAACGTCTGAGCGTCCAGGCTTCGGGTGCGGACAGCGGCACGGCACTTGTTTTGGTGGGCAGCTCGGCTCCGGCCCGCGCGCGCGGGCCGGGCGGCTTGCGCCAAGACTAGCGCGTTATTGCGTACGGATCGCCACGCTGGTGGCGCCGCGGACTGCATTGGTTGCTGTCTCGCGAAATCTGACGGTCACGCGATTGCGGGCCGGGTCGAAGGCGACGATGCCGCTGCCGGCCACGAACACGGCGAAAGTGGGCGTCGCCCCGGCGTTGATCGTGGCCGAGACGGTCGGCGCTGGCGGTGCCAGGCAGACACCCGTGGACGGGTTGGTCTGGCACAGCGACACTGCCACCGGCAGCGTGACGCCTGCCGTGTCGGCGCTCACGGTGATGTTGCCGCTCGTACCCACGTTCACGCTGGCGACCGCGAAGACCCCGGTTCCGGTGGCGCCGGGGATCCTCGCCACGCCGTCGTTGGGCGACGTGGCCGACAGCGCGACGATGTCGGGGCCCGGCGTGGCGGTTGCCGACAGGAGCAGCGTGTTCAAGCCCGAGTTGACGGCCGCCGGCGGCGCATTGATGCAGTCGAAGCGCAGGGCTACGTCGGTGGGCGCAAAGGTTGCGGTCGGCGTGAATCCGATCACGAAGGCCTGCGCGGCGCCGGCCGGAATGTCGACCGGGCGGTTGCGGATGCCCACCGGTGCGTTGGTCACCGGGTCGGTGGGCTGAAACCAGAAGTTGGCGCTGAGGCTGGCCGCCGGCGCGATCTCGCAGCCGTAGGCCGTTGCGGTACCCGTGTTGATGACGGTTGCGAAGGCCGTGGCGGTGGCGCCCACGGCCACCGAACGGCTCGCCGGCAGCGCCGCAGACACGAGCGGCTGGGGCGCGGTCGACAAAGCCACCGCGGCCAGCGACAGGCTGGCGGCACCGTCGAGCATGCCGGCGCCGCAGCGGCCGTCGGTGAACGCGGCGCAATAGGTGCCCGACGGGAAGCTGCGCGCTGCACGCATCATGCTCCCGCGTGCTTGCCGGGCAGTGATTGCCGGGTAAGCGGATATCAGCAGGGCCGCAACGCCGGCCACGTGCGGGGCTGCCAGGCTGGTTCCTTCCCAGCCTATGTAGGTGTGAGTCGAGGCCGTCGTTACCCCGGTGTTGTTTGTGGACCAGATGAACCGTTCGAGCGCGGCCCCACGAGTGAGGCATGAGAAGGTGTCGCTATCACTCGTAGTACAGGCGCCGCCGCCCGGAGCGCTGATTGCTGTGCCCGCACCCACATCAGCGTAGTCCGCCCTGTCGCCCTGAAAGGTGTGGGCAGTCACCGCAACAACGCCCTGACAACTGGCGGGACTACTGATGGAGGTGCCACCGTCATTGCCGGTGGCGGCAACGATCAGTGCTCCCTGGGAGGAAGCCGCATTGACTGCCTCTTGATAAGTCGGACCGCATGCTTCGGCGATCCCGAGACTGAGGTTGATGACGCGTGCCGGCGTCGAGTTGTTTGGAACGCCCAACTGGGACCACGTGAGGCCGGTCACACTAGCCTGGGCACCTGACGCCCAACGGATCGCATCAGCGATGTCGGATGTCAATCCCCCGCACCGCCCCAGTACGCGCACGTGAAGAACGCGCGCCCCACCTGCAACGCCGGCGACACCGATCCCGTTGTTGGTCACCGCGGCGACCAATCCGGCAACATGGGTGCCATGCCAGCTACTGCGTTCCTGTTCCGACGTGGGCGAGCAGTAAGCGGCCGGGAACCAGTCTCCCGGGTCGGTGGGGTCGGTATCCCGCCCGTCTCCATCGTTTGAAACGAAAGTGTCGGACACGAAGTCATAGCCCGCAATGCTGTTGCCCAGCAGGTCGGGGTGCGGCAGATAGCCGGTGTCGATGACCGCCACGACGACGCCGGTGCCGACCGAGACATCCCAGGCCGTCGGCAGATTTGCGCCACCGAGCAACTGAGAGGCAGGCGCGGGGGCCAGATAGTTCCACTGCCTTGTGATGAAGAAAGGGTCATTTGGAGTGGCCAAGGGCCGAATCAGACTGTCCGGTTCGGCATACTCGATGCTCGGCGAGAACCGCCGCAGTTCGGCGGCGAATGACCGGGCTTCAGCCTCCGTCATGGGCTCCGGCAGCCGGTAGACGTGCGCCATGCCCGACATCGGGCGGTGATAAGCGAGGACTTTCTCGGACGACAGGGACTTCGCGGCACGGCTGTCCGCCCGCGCGGCGAAAGTCTGCGCGGTTTCGTCCCGGTACTTGACGATCAGTTGGCGGACTGTCTTCGCGCCAGTTCCCCGCTCAGTCGCCGAAACTGCACGCACCGCGTCGATCTTCTTCGGCGCAAGCGGGGAGACTTGCTGCGCGCTGACCATTGCGGGACAGCACAACAGCAACCACAGGCCCATGGCGGCTGCGGCGCCGCGCAGGTGGTGACCGCTGCCGGGCAGCGACGTCGTGCGGTACTCAAGTTCCATTGATGACTCCGTCGTCAACAAGAGTAGAAGCGAAGCGTTTCGGGTCTGCGGGAGCGGCATGGCGCTCCGCTGCAATCATCTGGCCGCGCAAATGCGGCCGCCACTGGAACAGCCCTCTGTCCGGCACAACCTCGAACATGAATCTTGCAATCGCCAAGACCGGCCTCGCCCTGGTGGGACTCCTGATGCTCCACCTGGCCGCCTGAAGTTCGCCTGCCTCCGGCGGCGGTCACCCGTCTGCCGAGCCCGTGCGGCGGACCGACGCTGGGGTTCAGACCATCATCAAGATGAAGGACGTCGACGTCGACGTGCGCAGCCCGCAAACGCTGCGCGCGCTGTCCTAGCGGGCCGGCGTTGTGGTCGAGTACGTGAGGCCCATGTCCGGCGATGCCCACCTGGTTCTGATTCGTGCGTCGTCGGCCGCCGAGTACGAGGCGGCACTGGCCCGTCTGCGGGGAGCGGCCGCAGTGCAGTACGTTGAGCGCGACGAGATCATGAGAACGAACTGAGGCCCACCAGGAGCACCGATCTGACCGACGGCTTCGGGCAACTTGGCGACTCGACATGGTGTCCCGATCGTGGTGCGCGTCGGCAGGATCGCCCGGCGGGTACGCCAACTTCTCTACTGCGTGCGGATCGCCACGCTGGTTGCGCCGCGCACCTGGGTGCCGCTGTCGCGGAAGCGAACGAAGACCCGGTTGACGTCCGGCGCGAACGCGATGGCCCCGCGCGCCGTTGCGAAGACGGCAAAGGTGGGCGTTGCGCCGGCCCCTACGGACAGGGTCACCGACGATTGCGGGGTCGCCAGGCACGCGCCCGTACCCGAGTTGGTCTGACAGACCAGCAGATCGACCGGGAGACTGGCGCTGCCCGTGTCCGCGGAGACCGTAATCGTGCCGGCCGCCCCCACGTTGGAGGTGGCCACGGCGAAGGCGCCACTGCCGGTTGTGCCGGGCAGGGAAACGATGCCGTCGTTCCCCGTCGTGGCGGACAGGGCGATCACGTCGGGCACGGGCGAGCTGGATGCCGACAACAGGAGCGTGTTCAGCCCTGTCCGCGTGGGCACGGCCGAAGCGTTGAGGCAGTCGAACCGCAGCGGCAGGTCGGTGGGACTCAGCGTGCCGGTGGGCGAGAAGCCCAGCACGAAGCTCTGGGCCGCCCCGGGGGCGATGTCGACGGGCGCATTGCGTGTGCCGGTCAGGGCGTTGGTCGCGGGGTTGGGGGTCTGAAACCAGAAGTCGCCGACGAAGGCGGGCGTGTCGACCGCGATCGCGCAGGAGCGGGCGGTCCCGCTGCCGCCGTTGATCAGGGTTGCGAACACCGTCGC
>JADCGX010000006.1 GCA_020248785.1 Burkholderiales bacterium
CCTGCATGTTGCTCTCCAGCTTCTCGAGCAGCGCGTCGTTGGGCGCCACGGTCACCACCGGCATCTCCTCGGTCACCAGGGCCAGCGGGCCGTGCTTCAGCTCGCCGGCCGGGTAGGCCTCGGCGTGGATGTAGCTGATCTGACGGGACGCGTCGATCTCGACAGTCGCAAGCGCTCGACGCTGACGATCCGCCAGGCGAGCTGGCGCCTGAAGAACGACGAAACCTCGTATCGCCTTGAGCTGCGTCGCTCGATGTCCGCGACGGTCAAGGGCGCCGTGGCGGTCGTGCGCGCGAAGCGCGACGGCTCGGATTACCTGGTCGCGAACAACGCTGCCGCCGCAGACCTGATCGATCCCGTGCACTTCGCCGATCGCGATCGTGACAAGACGCGGCTCAGCCTCGACTGGACGCCGCCCGAAACGCTGTCTTTCCAGGCGATGTTCGAAGATTCGGACGACACCTACGACGGCCGCGCGCTCGGCCCGCAGGCGGGCGAGGCGCGTTTCTACTCGCCGGATGCGGCGTACACGCTCGCCGACAACTGGCAGCTGAACCTGTGGGCCTCGCGCGAGGAGACGGGCATCGATCAGGCCACCGTCAGTGGCACCAACGGCACGGTGGTCGCTGCCCAGACCCGGCAGGCGCGGTTGCGCAACATCGGTGATGGGATCGGTGGCGGCATCACGGGCCGCCTGAACGAGAAGCTCGAAGTGGGCGCGGAGCTGCAGTACGAGAAGGATCGCAACGAATGCCAGCTCGTGGCGACGGTGCCGGCAACTGCGGTGCTGCCCGACATCGACACTTGCCACAGCCGCCTGCGCCTGTTCCTGCAGTACGCGCTGCGCGAGCAGATGGGCGTGCGCATCGACTATGTGGACGACCGGTTCGACACCAACGACTGGACCTGGACCGGTTGGGTCTATGCGGACGGATCTTCCGTGCTGCTGCCATCCGATGAGACCGGCAGGTTCATCGGCGTCTCGGCGTATTTCAACCCGCGCTAGGGCCTGTTCACACCTGGATCGTCGGAGCGCTGACGCGATGGATCGGCTCTGACCCGTTCGCCGTGATCAGCGTCAGATCCTCGAGGTGGGTGCTGCCGCCGATGCCGGTCTGCATCACCGGGCAATCCACGGAAATGACCATGCCGGGCTCGAGCACGACGTCGCCGAGTCCCGGCGCGTCCGTGTGCTGCAGTCCCACGCTGTGGGGACCGAAAGCGATCAGGAAACGTAGCCGGCCTTGCGCACCGTCTCGCGCCCCAGCGCCGTGATCTCGGAGAAGCGCAGTCCGGGCCGCATCGCATCGCGGATGGCCTCCCAGCCGAGCAGCATCGCGCGGGTCGCGCGGCGCATCGACGGTGCCGGTTCGCCGACGAACAGGGTGCGGGCGAAGTCGCCGTGATAGCCCGCGCCTTCGCTGACGGCATCGAACAGGAATGCATCGCCGTCGCGCAGCGTTCGATCGACGCCCTCCGCCGACATTCCGCCGATCACCATGAACACGCCGCGATTGCCGCGTCGCGCGGCTTCCGCATAGAACGACGTGCGCAACTCGCGATACGTGGCGCCGGCACGAGCCGCCGCGGCGGCAGCGAGCGCGGCGTCCATGTTGGCGGTGGCCGCCATGCGCATCAGTTCCAGCTCGCGCGGCGACTTGATCAGACGGATCCGCTGCAGCGTCTGCTCGGCAGGAACGACAGCTGCGGCGAGCCCGGCGCGAACGAACGCCAGTTCGATGCCCGGTGAATCCACGGCGATGCGGCCGCGGTCGAGTCCGGTCGCGCGCAACGCCTTCAACACTGCGGCGTTCGCGTCCGCGCCGGCCGGTTGGGTCTGGATGGCCGCCTGCACGGCCGCGCGCCGCCTTCGTTCGAAGTCCGGGAGCGGCTCGGCGCCGACATCCTCGAACACGAGCGAGGCACCGCCGGGCGCCGTGCACAGGAACCACCGAAACGGATACTCGTACGGCAGATCGGCGAGCAGGTAGTAGTAGGTGAATTCGGCCGTGAGGATGCTGATCGGTTGCTGTGGATCACGACTGACCAGCACGGTCACGTTCGGCACGTATCCCATCCGCGAGGTCGCGGGCCAGTAGCCCGAGAAGTGATACGCGTTGATCGGCAGCGACACGACGAGGCCATCGAGGCCGTCGCGCGCCATCATTTCCCGGGCGCGCTCGAGATCCACCGGCGGCGCGCCACGCAGGATGTCGGCCGGCGAGCGGGCGAGGGCGACAGGGGCTGCTGGAGTGTTGGCAGGCATGGAAGGTGGCGTCGCGCAGGCCGTGAGAGCGCCTGGAGTTGTACCGATCGCACCGGCCTTCAGGATCTGTCTGCGGTCCATGTCGACGTCTCGCACTGCCTGTCCCGCAAACAGGGTACAGGGCGCCTGCCCGCCGGTCGCGCCGAATCGTGATCGCTACCGTCGATGCAGGCCAACTCTGCCGTGGAGCGTCCCGATGCGACCCCTGCTGATCCCCCTCACTGCCGCCTGCCTGCCGCTCGTGGCGCTGCTCGGCGCTGCCTCCGCGCACGCAGAGGCTTTCGCCGGCGCATCCGCCGGCCTCTCGTCCCAGCAACTGGTCTGCGCGGCGAATGCGCCCTGCGATGACAAGGCGGGCGCGCTGCGCCTCTCAGCGGGCTGGCGATTCAACGACCGCTGGAGTTTCGAGGCCACCTGGCTGCGCGCGACGCCGGATTTCACGGCGAGCGACAGCCTCGCGTCGCTGACCTGGAACGGGCGCGTCGCGATGGAAGCGATCAGTGCCAGCGCAGCGTTCGATCTGCGGCTGGGTTCGCTGCCACTGCAGCTGCGCGCCGGCGTCGCGTCGGTGCGCGGCAAGTTCGACAGCGCAACCGCCGGAGTGCTGGATTCGAGCGCCTCCGAGGTTCGACCGATCCTGGGCCTGGGCCTGCGTCAGTCATTCGCCGGGCAGTGGGCGCTGCGCGCGGACTTCGATGTCACGGAAGGCCAAGCCTACACGCGCAAGGGCCGGTTCAGTGTGTTCACCGTCGGCGTCGAGCGCCGGTTCTGAGGTGTAAGTCATGTCACGCATTCTCACGATCCTGATCCTCTGCACCTCGGCGTTGCTGACGGCCTGCGGTGGCGGCTCCGATGCCAATATTCCGGGGCCTTCTTTGCCGGTGGTCGTGGCGCAGCCCGCCGACCAGAGCGTGCTCGAAGGCGCCACCGCCACTCTTTCGGCGGACGCAGCAGGCGCCGGCACGCTCACCTACCAATGGCAGTTCAGCACCGACGGCATCAACTGGACATCGATCAGCGGCGCGACCGGGCCGACGTATACCACCGGAGCCGTGACGGCCTCGATGAACGGCAACCGCTATCGCGCCATCATCACGAATGCGCTCGGCAGCACGACGACGAGCGCAGTCCGGCTGACCGTCACGCCATCCGTGATCGCACCGCAGATCACCGTGCCGCCCGCAAACCAGACCGTCACGGCGCCGGCGACCGCGACCTTCACGGTGACAACGACCGGCACGAGCCCGACCTATCGCTGGCAGCTGAGCACTGACGGCGGCACGACGTACAACGACGTTGCCGGCGCGACGACGGCGACGCTGACGGTGACCGGCACCACGACGGCGCAGAGCGGTCATCGCTACCGCGTCGTCGTCAGCAATTCCGCCGGGTCCGTGACCAGCGCCGCGGCCACGCTGACCGTGAACCCCACGCCGGTGGCGCCCGCGATCACCGGGCAGCCAGCGTCCCGCACGATTACCGCGGGCGCGAATGCGGACTTCATCGTCGTGGCCTCCGGCACACCTGCGCCGGGCTACCAGTGGCGCCTCGGCAGCACGAATCTGTCGGCCGGCGCGCTCGGTTCCGGTGCCTGCGCCGGCGCCACCGTCGCCGGCGCGACGACGGCCACGCTGACGCTGACCAACGTGCCGATCGGCTGCAGCGGCGCGACGTTCAGCGTCGTCGTCAGCAATGGCGTGGCGCCGGATGCGACCAGCGCGACGGCGACGCTGACCGTGAATCCCGCGCCCGTCGCGCCGGGCATCACGACCCAGCCGGCGCTCGAGACGGTCGTGACGGCGGGAGCGACCGCAACGTTCACGTCGGCGGCGAGCGGCGTCCCGTCGCCCGCCGTGCAGTGGCAGGTCAGCACCGACGGCGGTGCCAGCTACGCGAACATCGCGGGGGCCACGTCCGGCAGCTACACGACTCCGGCGACGGCGCTCGGCGATGAAGGCCGACGCTACCGGCTGGTGGCGACCAATTCGCAGGGCTCGGCCAACAGCGCCGCCGGCGTGCTGTATGTCTATGCGGCGCCGACGGTGACCAATCCCGTCGATGCGAGCGTGATCGCGGGCCAGACCGCAACGTTCAGCGTGACCGTCTCGGGCGGGCAGGGCGCAGCGGCGCTGCAATGGCAGCGTGCGGAAGCCGCGACGCCGACGACGTTTGTCGATATTCCCGCTGCCAACGGCGCCAGCTACACGACGCCGGCCACCGTCGCGGGCGATCACAACGCGCGCTTCCGCGTGCGCTGGAGCAACAGCTCGAACGATCCGGCCCCGGCGGCGATCAGCAACAGCGGCACGAGCAATGCGGCCACGCTGACCGTGCAGAACGCGATCACGGCGACCCAGGTCGTTGCGGGTTATGAGTGGAGCATCGTGCGACGGCCCGACGGCACGGTCTGGGCCTGGGGTGGGCAGCACAACGCCAATGGCACTGTGTCGCAGAGCGTGCCGGTCGGCCAGGAAGCGCTACGGCCCGTGCAGATGTACCCGCCCGTGCTGACGGCGGTGCGCGCGGTCGCCGGCTGGTACGACGGCTGGTATGCGCTGATGGAAGACGGGCGCGTGCTGCACTGGGGCAATGCCCGCGGCGCGTCGGATGGCCGCGGCACCGACGGCAACGGCAGCCTGACGGGCTCCGTGCCGCAGTTCCGCTACAACGGATCGCCTGTCCCGATGCTCGAGATCGTCACCGGTACACCGCAGCCGGTCGACCGCGTCTGCTCGATCGCCGCAACCGAGGGCACGCTGATCATGATCCGCGCCATCGATGACGCGGGCACGACGACGAACTGCAACGCCGGCTCGGCGAAGACCGTCTGGTGGGTCGGGACCTACACGGGCTTCTCGGCGGACTCCACGCGAGTCGTCGCCAAGATCCCGGGCCTGCCGCAATCCGGTGCGGGCGGCTATTCGCCGCCTGCCGTCGTGACCGGCGGGCAGTCGGTGTCCGGCAGCCCACCGGTGGCGATCGCGCTCGAGGATGGTCGTGCCTACGGCATCGGAACCAACCCTTACAACGGCTTCGGCATGCCGGCACCCGTTCCCGGACGCGTCGGCAGCGTGGCCGGACCGCAACTGCTGCCGGCTGCCTGGGGCAGCCTGCACGGCTTTGCGTTCAGCTTCTATTACTCGCTGTTCGGCATCCGCACGGACGGCACGGTGTTCGCGAGCGGCTACAGCAACAATACCGAGCTCGGCACCGGCGACGTGCCGTCCGCCGCATACAACGGCCCGCTGCAGGTGATCGCCGATACCTGCACCGCGACGCCGTGCACGAGCTTCCTGACGGGCGTCGACGCGATCGTGTCGACCAACTCCCTCGCAACGCTCGCGCTGCGCAGCGGCCAGATCTACGGCTGGGGCCGTAACCTCAACGGACTGCTGGGTCTTCCTTCGGGCACGCCCTCGCAGGTGCCGTACCCGCGGCTCGTGCCGGCCAGTGTCGCGATGACCGCCATCTCGGCGTCGAACATCCACGCGCTCGCGATCGGGCCCGGCAACGCCGTGTACGCCTGGGGCAGCGGCCTGCGCGGCGCGCTGGGTGATGGGGTGGGCGGCAACACTCGCACGAGCCCGCAGCTCGTGACGCTGCCCTGACCGGTGCGGGCGACGGGTTCGTGCAGCCCGTCGCCCAAACTGGCTAGACTGTGACGCATGGCCCTGATCGAAGTCGTGATCGTCGAGGATGACGCCAAGTTCCGCGGCGCCTTCGCGCGCTTGGTCGAGGCGACCCATGACATGGAGCTGCTCGGCACCGCAGCGACGCTGGCACAGGGCATGGATCTGGTCCGCCGTCGCATGCCGGATGTGCTGCTGGTCGATCTCGATCTGCCGGATGGCTTCGGGCTCGATCTGATCCGTCATGTCGCGTCGCGTTCGGACACCTGCGACATCATGGTCATTACGATCTTCGGCGACGAGCGGCATGTCATCGAATCGATCGAAGCAGGCGCGAGCGGCTATCTGCTGAAGGATTCGCTGCCGGAGGACTTCATCGAGCAGATCCGCGTGCTGCATGCCGGGGGCAGTCCGATCAGTCCGGTCATCGCGCGCCAGTTGCTGGCACGCTTCGTCGCGCCCGCGATGAAGAAATCCGCCGACGTGCCCGAGCTCTCCGAGCGGGAGCATTCGGTTCTCAGTCTCGTCACGAAGGGATTTTCCTATCAGGAAATCGCATCGCTGATGCGCGTGTCGCCGCACACGGTGCTGACCTACGTCAAGCGCATCTACCGCAAGCTGCAGGTGAGTTCGAAGACCGAAGCGGTGTACGAAGCGCGCAAGCTCGGGCTGGTGAAGGATTGATCGAGCGGCTGCGGCGATTGCGGCTTGCGTTCGCCTGGGTCGCCGTGAGCCTGGGCCTGCAGGCCTGTGGTGCACCGCCGTCGACGGTGCACACCTTCTACCGCGCTGAAATGCGGATCGAGAACATCGACCGCGACGGCTACTTCCGCTACCCGGACAACATTCCCCGCGACCAGGTGCTCGCCGCCGACCAGCGCTGGGAGCCGATCGAGCTCTACCATCACATGCCGCGGCTCGAGCAGCCGGCGCAGGGTCCGGTGTTCCGGCGCGCCTGGTACCGCTTCGAACTGGAGCCAACGCCGGGAGCGATCGGACGTTATGGTGTGCTCGTGCCGCGCTTCATGCCGGGTGCTGGCTACATCGTCTTCTACCTCGACGGCCAACCGATCGACGTGGCGTTCACGGACGTCGAGAACGCGTGGAACCATCCGATGATGTTCACGCTGCCGCGCAGCGTCGATCACCTGAAGCGCGTCTGGCTGCACGTCGCCGTCACCTACGATGCCCGCTCCGGCTACCTGCTTGCCGCGCCGCTCGCCGGCGCGATGCAGGACCTGCGGCCCATCGCCGCCTGGCGCGAGTTCGTGCAGATCGAAGCGCCTCGTGCGATGAGCTATGCGTTGCTCGTGCTCGGATTGTTCGCGCTCGGCTTCTGGCTGTATCGGCGTCGCGAGGTGACGTATCTGCTGTTCGCGCTCGGCACCGTGGCGTGGTTCGTCCGCACGCTGCATTTCCACGTCGAGGAGCCCGTGACCGGGCGCATGTTCTCGTGGTGGTTGACGCTGAATTCGATGAACTGGCTGATGTTGCTCGTCTATCTGTTCGCGATGCGCTTCCAGCAGCAGCGCGAGCGCTGGGCGGAATGGCTGCTCGGCGGGCTGGTGATCGTCAGTGCGCTCGTGACATTGCCGTGGCTTCCGGTGGAGCCTCTGCTGGTCACGATCACGACCTACACCGCACAGCTCGGCGTCGCGCTCGCGGTGACCACCGCGCTGACGCGGAACGCGCTGCGGCTGCGCACGCCGGAGACGCGGCTGCTCGCCGTGGCGATCTGGATCAATGTCGCTTTCGGTGCATACGACCTGCTGCTGCAGGCCTATATGCTGCCGCCGGAGCGCGTATTCCTGCTGCCTTACGGCGCGCTGTTCCTGTTCGGCGCGTTCCTGTTCGCCGTGACGCGCCGATTCTCCGCCGCCATCGGCGAAGTCGAACAGGCGAACTTCACGCTCGAGGCGCGCCTGCGGGAGCGCACGATCGAGCTCGAGGCCAGCTACGACGCGCTGCGCAAGATCGAGAAGGAGCGTGTCGTCGGCGAAGAGCGGCAGCGGCTGATGCGCGAGATGCATGATGGCCTCGGGTCGTCACTGATGAGTTCGCTCGTGATGGTGGAGCAGGGGCGGCTCGAGCCGGCTGCCGTTGCCGTCGTGCTGCGCGAATGCATCGATGATCTAAAGTTGACGATCGACTCGCTCGAGCCGATCGATCACGATCTCGTCACGCTGCTCGCGACGCTGCGCTACCGCCTCGGTCGCCGGCTCGAGATGGCCGGGCTGCAGCTCGACTGGCGCGTCGATGATCTGCCGCCGCTGCCCTGGCTGGATGCCGTGTATTCACTGCAGGTACTGCGCATCCTCCAGGAGGCGCTGACGAACATCGTGAAGCATGCGGGCGCGCGCGTGATCCGCATCGAGACGGCAGCGGATGCCGCCGAAGTGCGCGTGATCGTGCGCGATGACGGCCACGGCTTCGCACCGGCAAGCGGCGCCGCAGACGCGCTCACCGGGCGCGGCCTCGTCAACATGGCGCGGCGCGCCGAGCAACTGCGCGGTCGCGTCGACGTGTCGAGCGATGCCACGGGCACGACGGTCACGCTGCACCTGCCGAGGGATCGGCGGCTGCTGCCGCGCGACGCGACCGCTCAGTAGCGGAGCCCGCCCGGATTCATCAGTTTCTTCGGATCGACGTGTGCCTTGATGGCACCCAGCAGCGCGTCCGCGCGTGGATAAAGCCGCTTGCGATACGGATACGCACGGCCGAGCTGGAAATGCGCCGCGCCATGCGCGGCATACAGCGCGACGAGGTCACGCTTCGGCTGGTCGATGTAGGCACGGGCTTCCGGGTTCGCGGGATAGGACGGCTGGCCCGCGAGGAAGGCCGGATCCAGCATCTTCTCGTGATAGGCCGTGCGAGCGTCCGGCCAGTACAGCGCGATCTCGTACAGGAATCCGGTCGAGCCGACCGGGCTGAACATGCCGCCCGCCCAGACTCCGAGCCGCTCCAGGTCCGCGGCCCGTTCTTCGTAGAACGCCGTCAGCGCGTCGTGGAAGCCGATCACGTTCGAATGATTCAGCACGCCGTGCAGCGGCACCCAGCGCTCGCCCTTGGGCCCGAGGATGTTGGTCAGCGGTGCGAACGGCAGCGTGCGCACGAAGCCGGGCACGCTGTTCGCGATCTCGCGTCCGTAGGGTGCCATCACCGTACGCAGTCGCTTCGCCTTGGCGGCGGCCTCGGCCTGGTCCGCGCCTTTGATGATGAAGTGATGCATCCATTCGCCCGCCCGCATCGCGCGCTCGCCGGGGACAGCCATGCCTGCGAGTTGCTTCAGGCCCGCGAGCTTTGACGGCGCCGCGCGCATGATGTCGCCGGCAGCCTTGGCCTTCGCGGCGACGCCATCCTGCTTCGCGATCTGGCCCTGCGACAACGCGATATCGAGACCGAAGTTCTCGTCGTCGAGCCGCTCGAGCTGCGACGCGCGGACGCCGGCGTGGAAATTCTCGAAGGTCTCGAACGCGAACGACACCGCTTCGAAATGTTCGCGCTTCGCGATCAGCGGCAGGCGGATCGCGGCCTTCATGCCGAGCACGCCGCAGTCGCCGGTGAACAGGCCCGTCATGTCCGGACCGAAGTTGCGCGTCGCCGTGGATGGTGCCGTCGTCATCAGTTCGCCGGAGGCGAGCACGATGTCCATCGACAGCACCGAGGGGCCCGAGATGCCATGCGCGCCGCTGCCGTGGCTCAATGCGTTCTGGCTGACGCTGCCGCCGATGGTGGCGACGAGGCCGGGAAACGGCCCCCAGAACGGCGTGCGCAGGCCATGTTCGGCGAGCTTCGTGCGCAGCGCGGCCCAGGTCGCGCCCGGGCCGCAGGTCACGACGGCGTTCGGCACGTCGATCTCGATCGAATCGAGCGCGCCGAGATCGAACAGCGCATGGCCGCCCGGCGCGTAGAGATAGCCGTCTGTGTATGAGGCGCCGCCGCTGCGCGGCACCATCGCAACGCCGGCTGCGGCGCGGATCCGCACGGCCGCCTGCAGGTGAGCTGCGCATAGGAAGTTGTCCAAGCCGAACAGCGTGGCGATCAGCTCGGTCCTTTGCGCTGGCGGCCTGGCGGCAATGTGAGAGAACGCCCTCACCACCACCTCGGGCCGGATGGCGGGATGCCGGTGCGTGATCGCCGCCAGCCAAGACGGCAGCAACCAGACGGCGATGTCCTCGGTGGTCGTGATGCGGACGACGCGGCGCGCGCCGTTGTCGGCGTCGCCGGCGGCGATGTCCCGCTCGAGCAACCGCACCTCGGGGGCCCAGCGACGCGCCGCCTCGACCACCATCGCACCCTTCTGGCTGGGCACGTAGCGCCCGCGGGTGCGCGAGAACAGGCTGGCACCGAGACGGGTCTCCAGCGCTTTGAGCCAGCGGAACAGGGTCGACGGATCGCGCTTGAGTTCGCGGGCGGCGGCCGCCAGTTCGCCGTGGCGGGCGATGGCTTCGACGCAGCTCAGGTCGACTGAGGACAACATCAATGTCAGGGTGGCACGGGACCCAATGAGCACTGCAGATGGAGCACTGCAGGAATGCAATTCAGGTTAGCAGCATTGCAAGTTGGCGGGATTTATCCTGCCAACTATCGTTCATCCAGCCCGCGAGCCATCCAGATGCCCCACCCCTCTGCCAGCAACGCGCAGCCCCGTCCGTGCGTCACGGCGCGATGCAGCGCGGCGCTTTTCGCCTCGCTGATGTCCCTGTGTCCATCGGGGCGGGCAGAGCCTGCGTCCCCGAGCGCGCCAGCGATCCCGCAGCACATGCGATGCGGGGGCGACGGCACCTCCCAGGCCGGCACTGCGCGCACGGTGCCTGACCGGTCGAGGATCGTCGAACTGACCTTCCTCAAGTCGCACGCCGGGCAACGCCCCCAGCTCGTGCGCTACATCGTGATGAACTGGTTCGCGATGGACGCTGCCGCGAAGGCGCGGGGCTGCTGGACGGGTTCTCGGTGTTCGAAAGCGGGTCCGACGAAGGTGCCTGGAACGTCGTTGTGAGCACGATCTACCGCGACGCGCGGGGCTACGAGGCGGTCAAACAAGACTTCGAGCCGATCCGCAAGGGGCACCAGGAGGTGCTGATCGAAGGGCGCGGCCTCGACGACCTGGGCACCGTCGTCGACTCGCGTGAGATGTTCGAGCATCCCGGCAACACGAGCTGCTGACGGACCATGCCCATGCTGCCTGCAACCTCCCCCTTGTTCAGCCAAGCCGATCTGGGCGGCTTGCGCTTGCGCAACCGCGTGGTGATGGCGCCCATGACCCGCAACCGCGCTCACCCCGACGGATCGCCCAGTGCGCTGATGGTCCGCTACTACGCGCAGCGCGCCCAGGCCGGTCTGATCGTCACCGAGGGCACGGCCCCGTCGCGTACCGGCCGGGGCTACCTGCGCATGCCCGGCCTGTACCTCGACGATCATGTCGGGCCATGGCGGCGCATCACCGACGCCGTACACGCTGCGGGCGGCCGCATCTTCGTGCAGCTCATGCACGTTGGCCGCGTCGCGCACTCTGCGAATCTCGACGGCAGGCCACCGATCGGTCCCTCGGACACGCGCGCGAGCGGGGAGATTCTGACGGCCCGCGGCCGGCAACCCATCGAGGCACCGCAGCCATTGACCGAGAGCGGGATCGCGTCTGTCGTCGCCGAGTATCGGCGGGCCGCAGAAATGGCCGCCGACGCGGGCTTCGACGGCGTGGAGATCCACGCCGGGTCCGGCTATCTGCCGATGCAGTTCCTGCTGCCCGGCGTCAATCAACGCACCGATGCCTGGGGTGGCTCCCTCGACAACCGGGCCCGCTTCCTGCTCGATGTCGTCGATGCGGCCGCGTCGGTTCTCGCGCCGGGCCGTGTCGGCATCCGGCTGACCCCGGAGTCCACCTTCAACGACGTGCACGACGCGGATCCGGCCGCGACCTGCAGCCACCTGGCGCACGAGCTCTCGCGGCGCCGCGTGGGCTACCTGCACGTGCAGGATGTCGCCGTGTCGGGCTGGAATGTGCTCGGCCACCTGCGGCCGCGGTTCGCGGGCGTACTGATCGCCAACGGGGGTTACGACCGCGAGCGGGCCGATCGCGACCTGGGCGCAAACCGGGCCGACCTCATCTCGTTCGGCTGGCCCTTTATCGCCAATCCCGACCTTCCCGAGCGCCTTCGGCTCGGCCAGCCCCTTGCCGAAGCGGACGAGTCGACTCTGTACTCGGGTGAAGAGCGCGGCTACACGGATTACCCGCTGGCCGAGCGCAGCGCCGAGATGAACTAGCCCGCTCGGCGATAAGCAGCCGACCGGCGGGCGGCTCCCGTGCGGTGCGCGTCGGACCCTCTCGCCCGGCGAGCACAGCTACACGATCGAACTGATCCAGACCGCGCAGCACTGAGGCGCCGGGCGCAAGGAGAAGACGTCATGCAAATCCCCTCATGGCACGCCGCCGGCGCGGCCCTCATCGCGTTGTGCTGCACTGCTGCGGCGCCGGCGCACGGCAGCGCGCCGCCGCCGCTGTTTGCGGCCGGCAACACGACCGACACGTACTTCGGCACCACGGTGGCCGATCCGTATCGCGCCCTGGAGGAGGTGAAGAACCCGCAGGTGCAGGCCTGGATGAAGGCCCAGGGCGAGTTCGCCCGGGCGCGGCTCGACGCCATCCCGGGTCGCGCCGAGCTGCTCAAGCGCCTGCAGATGTACGACGCGGTGGCCGCGCGCGTCGCATCGGTAGAGCGGCGCCCCGGCGAGCTCTACTTCTACGAGCGGCGCGGCGTGACCGACGACCAGTTCAAGCTGTACGTGCGGCGCGGGCTGCAGGGCCAGGAGCGGCTGCTGGTGGACCCCGAGCAGTTGTACAACCTGACCGGCACGCCGCACGCGATCAACTGGTTCGTGCCCTCCTTCACCGGCCGCTACGTCGCCTACGGGCTGTCGGCCGGCGGCTCCGAGGACGCCAGTCTGTTCGTGATGGACGCGACCACCGGCAAGCGCGTGCTCGGGCCGGTCGCGCGCGCCCAGTACGGCGGCGTGGCCTGGCTGGAGGACGACAGCGGCCTGTTCTTCATTCGGCTGCAGGAAATGAAGCCGGGCATGGCGCCGGTCGAGCGCTTTCAGAACGTGCGCAGCGTGTTCCTGCGGCTCGACGGCGAGGCCGATCGCGCGCCGGTGGCCATGGACTCGACCGACCCGGCGCTCGGCGTCAACCCGGCGCAGGACTCGCCCTATGTGACGCCGATCTACGGCACGCGCTGGGCCGCAGGCTACGTCCACCACGGCACCGATCGCGAGCTGTCGCTTTACATCGCGCCGCTGGCCGATGCAATGGCCGGCAAGGCGCAGTGGCGCCGCCTGCTGGCGCAGGCCGACGCGGTGACTGCGGCTGAGTTCGCGGGCGAGCGGCTGTTCGCGCTCACGCACAAGGACGCCGCCCGCTTCCGGCTGCTGGAAGGCAGCGTCGAGCGTGGCGTGCAGGGTGCGCGCGAGCTGATCGCGCAGGGCAGTGGTGTGCTCACCGGCATGGTGCGCGCGGCCGACGCGCTGTACGTCACGCGCCGCGACGGCGCGGTCACGCGCGTGCTGCGCCTGCCCCTGCCCGCCGCCGCGCCGGTGCAGACGCTCAAGCTGCCGGTGGAGGGCAGCGCGACGTTCGGCGGCGTGGACTTCCGCCTGCCGGGTGCGCTGCTGACGCTGCAAAGCTGGACCCGTGGCGCGCAGATCTACCTGGCCGAGGGTGCGCGGGTGACCAACACGCGCCTGCAGCCGGCCGGCAAGTTCGACGCGCTGGACGGGTACGTCAGCACCGAGGTGCTGGTGGCGAGCCACGATGGCGCGCGGGTGCCGCTGTCGATCGTCCACAAGAAGGGGCTGAAGCTCGACGGCAGCAACCCGACGCTGCTGTGGGGCTACGCCAGCTACGGCTATACCGAGGAGCCTTGGTTTTCGGCGTGGCGGCTGGCCTGGCTGGAACGCGGCGGCGTCTTTGCGGTGGCCAATCCGCGCGGCTCGGGCGCCTTCGGGCAGGAGTGGTACAAGGGCGGCTTCCAGCAGACCAAGCCCAACACCTGGAAGGACTTCAGCGCCACCGCCGAGTATCTGGTCGCGCAGAAGTACACACGGCCGGCGCGCCTGGGCATCTGGGGCGGCAGCGCGGGGGGCATCCTGATCGGCCGTGCGATGACCGAGCGGCCCGACCTGTTCGCCGCGGCGATCCCCGCGGTGGGTGCGCTTGACATGGTGCGCGCGGAATTCGAATCGACCGGTCCGGCCAACATCCCGGAGTTCGGCACCCACAAGACGGAGCCCGGGTTCCGCGCGCTGCTGGCCATGAGCACCTACCACCAGATCAAGGACGGCGTGCGTTATCCGGCGGTTCTTCTCACCCACGGCGTCAACGATCCGCGGGTCGAGGTGTGGCAGAGCACCAAGACCGCCGCGCGCTTGCAGGCGGTGGCCGCCGCGGTGCCCGATTCGCGTCCGGTGCTGCTGCGCCTGGACTGGCAGGCCGGCCACGGCGTCGGCGACACCAAGGCGCAGTGGCAGGCCGAGCGGGCCGATGTGCTGGCCTTCCTGCTTTGGCAATTCGGGATGAGCAGGTGAGGCCACCGGCGCGCTGGGCGCTGGCGGTGCTGGGCGCCACCCTGGCCTGCGCGGCCTGGGCGCAGGCGCCGGCGGCCGGCCAGTACGAGCGCGCCGACGGCGACACGCTGCACCAGCTCGAGCTGCGCGCCGACGGCAGTGGCGAGACCCATTCGCGCACGCGCGACGGTCGCCTGATCGTCGCGCTGCGCTTTCGCTGGAGCGTGGCGGGCGACCAGTTGCGCCAGACCGACATCGCGGTGCAAAGCGGGCCCGGCGAGTTCGCGCCGCGGCCCGACATGGCGCTGCAGTTGCGCAACGTGACACCCGCGGGCTTCGAGGCGCGCGCGCGCGACGACCTGCCCTGGATCAACTGGACGCGGAAGTAGCCGGCGCTGCCGCCACGGGCAGCCGCTGCGCCAGCGCGGCGAAGGCGGCGACCGGCAAGTGCTCGGCCCGCATGCCCGGGCCGGCGCATAGGAATTTCAAACGCCCTCGGCAAGGCTTGGGGAGGCCATGGGACCCGGGTGCGGGCCCGGATGCGGAGGTTGCGGCAGCATGGAGTATCAGGGTTGGGTGCCGATGCCCTCGCC
>JADCGX010000060.1 GCA_020248785.1 Burkholderiales bacterium
CCATCTTCATGCCGCGGCAGGCGGCCAATTCCGCCGCCCGCGTCACCAGCACCGGCACCGGCTTCCAGCGGTCGGCCGCGTCGCTCGCCATGGTCAGCACCGCCTGCACGGCGCCGGTCTCCAGCAGCCGCTCGGCGATGCGGGTGGTGATGCCGGTCCACTGCGCGCCGGCACTCGGCGCACGCAGGCGGGCGCGCCACATGGACCGATACGGGCCGAAGAACCGCTCGTCGCCGCGCGCCGCATCGCGCGCGCGCCCATGAACCTGCGTCTCCAGCGCCGCGTAGTCGGGCCGGATGAACTGGCAGGCGCGGCCGCAGCGATGCGGATCGGCGGTGCGCGAGATGCCGCAGTCGGTGCACAGGTCGCGCTGCGGCGCGGGCGCGGCCGCATCGATCCGCCGCAGCGGCACGCTGTCCATCAATCGGTCCTCCGGCGGCGCGCTGCGCTCTGACTTTGCATGCGGTGGTCTCCCTGCGGCGCAGCTTAGTCGTGCGCCGCTGGCGCCGCCAGCGCCGTACCTCCCGTGCCGGGCTTCAGTGTCGGCCTTCAGCGCGCCGGGCCTCTGCGCATGAGTCACGCTGCGGCCGGCGTTTACGCCTACCATCTTCGCGCCGACAAGACGGAGGACTTCATGACCCTGCGCGTGCGCTCGTACTACTTCAAGGTCAAGGACATGGACGCCGAGGTCCGCTTCTGGCGAACGCTGCTCGAAGTCGAGCCGGTCAAGTCGGGTCCGCGGTGGTCGGAGTTCCTGATCGCCGGGCGGAGAATCGGAATCCTGCCGAAAGACTTCGGGGAGGAACTCGTGGATGGTGTTGCCGCGTGCCGTTGCTGGAGCTGGGCGGAGACGCGATGGCCTCGAGCGTCGATCGAGCCCGGCGTGCGGGCGCGGTCGTGGTCCTGGACGGCCTGAGCGATCCGGTCATGAACGGCATGGGACCGCCAACGGCGCGCGGCCACGAGATCGCAGGGCGCGCCGGTGGCGCGCGCAACTGACCCGCGACACGGTGCCGCAGCAGGATCTCGCAAGATGAATGTTCTGGAGTTGCTCGCCTCCGGGCCGCCCGCCTACCGCGGCCGGGGCACCAACCACGACGGCGAGCCGTTCATCGGCGCGTTGCGCGTGCAGGTGCTCGGCGACGGCCGCGCCGTGCTTCTGCACTACTGCGCCACCCTCGACGACGGCACGGTGGCCCACACAGAGTCCACGCTGCTGGCGCCCGGGCCGGACGGCCGGCTCTGCCTGTGGCCCGTGATGTCCGAGTTGCCGGTCGTGCTGCCGCACGCGCAGATCGAGACGCAGGCGCCGGGCGATCCCCGAACCACGGCCGTCTTCGCCTCCGGTGCGCGCGAGGACCGAGGCTGCTTCCGGGAAGAGATCACCCTCGCGTTCGGTGCCGACGGCAGCCTGACGTATGCCCACGCCTGGGGCCTGCCCGCAGGGCCCTTCAAAGATCGATCGACCTGCCGTCTGTTCCAGACCACCGCCTGAGGCGCCGTCGCGCGCCGTCTGCGGCGCGGTCGATGCCTGGGCGTGCCCGCGTCGCCCGGATGCCGGCCTGGCTCGGCGACAATGAGAGGGTTGTTCTCGCCAGGGTGATGTACGGCTCGGTCCCGTCACCGGGATCGCTCGAAGCACTCTGCCCACCCGCAGGATGAAGGCGGTGCAGCCTCTCGCCCGGCGGCGATGGGCTGCGCGCCCGACCCGGAAGGATGCCGCCCGCCATGAAGGCCACCGCCGCAGAGCTGCTGTCCCGCTTGCCCGGCAGGATCAGTGCGCGCTGGCCCGCGGGCGAGCGCTTCGTCCAGGCGCTCGCGCACGGCAGCATGTCGGTGGAGCTGTACGCGCCACAAGGCACCGACCCGCAGGGACCACACGAGCAGGACGAGCTCTACTTCATCATCGCCGGCAGCGGCGAGTTCGTCTGCGGTGAGGAGCGGTCTCGCTTCGCCCCCGGCATGGTCCTGTTCGTGCCGGCGGGAACGACGCACCGTTTCGAAGACTTCTCGGCCGACTTCGCAACCTGGGTCGTCTTCTGGGGACCGCAGGGAGGCGAGCGGTGAGGTGCGCGGCGGCAGCCGCCTCCCACGCCCAAGGGCAACGGGGCGGTACCGCGGTGTACCGTGCTCGCAAGGCAGACTGAGATAGGTGATGACATGCAGGCGCCAAGTGCAGTTGAAGTGGTGCGTGAGTTCTGGCGGCTCATGGCCACCAACGACTTCGACGCGGTCGGGGCAGTGCTCGCACCGGAGTTCGTTCTGGAGTGGCCGCAGTCGCGCGAGCGCATTCGGGGCGCCGAGCGCTTTGCGCGGATGAACGCCGAGTATCCGGCGCACGGCCGCTGGACGTTCACGATCAATCGGGTCGTCGGTGGCGTTGCGGAGGCGGTCTCGGATGTTTCCATCACGGATGGGGTTCAGGCCGCCCGAGCGATCTCGTTCTTCGAGGTGAGCGAGGGCAAGATCCGGCGGCTCGTGGAGTACTGGCCGGAGCCGTACGATGCGCCGGCCAGTCGAGCGCACCTTGCGGAGCGCGCGGAGTAGGGCCTCGCTGCCGTTCGGCATGTCGACGCGGTGGCCGCACTGCGTGCCGCCGTTCGGGCTAGCCGCTCGTCGAGTTTGCCGTGCGGAAGCCTACGATGAACCCCGACATCCGCCCGTACCAGCCCGGCGACGACCTCGGCGCGATCACCGACCTGATCCACCGTGCCTATGCGGTTCACCTGGAGCGCGGCCTGCGCTACTGGGGTACGCATCAGCCGGCGTCGGACACCGAGAAGCGGCTGCGCGCGGGCGTGGGTCTGGTGATGCTCTGGCAGGGCGAATACATCGGAACCATCACGGTGCGCCCGCCCCAGCCGGATTCCAGTGTCGCGCTGTATCGGGATCCGGCCGTCTACTCGCTTGCGCAGTTCTGCGTGGCGCCCCGGTTCAAGGGCCAGGGACTGGGCCGTCGGCTGCACGATCACGCGGTCGAAGTGGCCTGCGAGCGGGGCGCGCGAACCATTGCGCTCGACACGGCCCGGCCAGCCACTGCGCTGATACGGCTGTACGAGGCGTGGGGCTATGCGGTGGTGGGCGAGTGCGACTGGCGGCCCCACACCAACTACGTCAGCGTCTTGATGGCGCGGCCCATCGGTCCCGGGGCGATGCGCTGACGTGATCTTGCGGATCGGTCATGGCGCGCTGGGCACACGCGGCATGACCGGCACGACAGGACGGGCACGCCGAGTCGCCAGGATGGTAGCCACCCCAGTCTCGCCGCCCCGCATGCCTCGTGCCGCGCGCCGCTGGCCAAGCGACCGCTGATCGGTTCCTCCGGTGCGGGGTCGCGGCTGCGACGCCGGGCCCGGCGCGAGTCCTTGTCGCTGCGCCAACGCGCCCTGCCGGCACCCCTTGCCGACCATCGATAGCCGGCCCCAAGCCCGGGTAGCCCC
>JADCGX010000061.1 GCA_020248785.1 Burkholderiales bacterium
CACTCTTGCGCGTCCCTGGCAGGATCAGTCCGGTGCAGTAACCCTTCAGCCCCGCGTGCCGGTCGGCATGCCCGAGTCCCGCCGCCAAATGCTCCATGTACTGCTCAAACCGTTCGCTCGCGCCCATCGCTCCTCACACACGGACGAAGAAGTGCGTATAGTGCCTTGATTTTATTGACACAGTAAGATTAATCCTCAGGACAGCGCCGACTTGGCCGCACGCTGGCATGGCCGCGGGCGGCTGGGCTACGCGATCACGCCGCGCTTTGCCGCCACCTCGTCGCGCGCGCAACGGGCCGCCGCCGGCGAACTGGCGCGCGCCCAGCCGCAGCTCTACGTCCAGAGCCACGTGGCCGAGAACCTCGACGAGGTGCGCTGGGTGGCCGAACTGTTTCCCGAAGCGCGCAGCTACCTCGACGTGTACGAGCGCTACGGACTGCTCAACCGCCACTCTGTCTACGCGCACTGCATCCACTTCGACGCCGCCGACCGCGCCCGCATGGCCGCGCAGGGCGCGGTGGCGGCGGTGTGCCCGACCTCCAATCTGTTCCTGGGCAGCGGGCTGTTCGACTTTGCAGCCGCCGCCGCGGCGGGCATGGCTGTCACGCTCGCCACCGACGTCGGCGGCGGGCAGTCGTTTTCCATGTTCTCCGCCATGCGCTCGGCGCACGAGGTCGCGCGCCTGCGCGGCCAGGCGCTCGACGCCTTTCGGCTGTGGTGCTGGGCCACCCGCGGTGCCGCGCTGGCGCTGGGCTGGCCGCAGGTGGGCACGCTGGAACCCGGCGCCGAGGCCGATGTCATTGTGATGAACCTGCGTGCCACGCCGCTGCTGGCGCGGCGTACGGCGCGCGCCGGCTCGCTCGAGGAACTACTGTTCGCCCTGCTGGTGCTGGGCGACGACCGGGTGATCGCCCAGACCTACATCGCCGGGCAGCCGATGAAGCCCGCTGCCGCACCGACTCCCACCGCCACCACCACGCCCACCCCATGACCCTCTCCCGACTCCTCCACCAGGCCTGGCGCATGACCCTGCGCGACTGGCGCGCCGGCGAACTGCGCCTGCTGGCCGGCGCGCTGGTGATCGCGGTGGCCGCCGTGACCAGCGTGGGTTTCTTCGTCGACCGCATCCGCCTCGGGCTGGAGCGCGACGCCGCGCAACTGCTGGCCGCCGACGCCGTGATCAGCGCCGACGCTCCGCTGGGGTCCGACGTGCGCGAACGCGCGCGCGCCGCCGGGCTGGCGCAGGCCGAGACGGTGGTGTTTCCCAGCATGGCGCTGAACGCCGGCAACGCCGATTTCAGCGCGCTGGCGGCCGTCAAGGCGGTGTCCGACGGCTACCCGCTGCGCGGCACCCTGCGCGTAAAGCGCAGCCTCGAGGCCCCCGACGAGCCGACCCGCGCCACCCCCGCGCCGGGCGCGGTCTGGGTGGACCCGCAGGCGGTGCAGGCGCTGCGCATCGACGTCGGTGGCCAGCTCAAGCTGGGCGAGAAGACCTTCCGCGTCGAGCGGCTCATTACCATCGAGCCGGACCGCGGCTCGCAGTTCATCAACTTTGCCCCGCGCGTGATGCTCAACCTCGCTGACCTGCCGGCCACCGAGCTGATCCAGCCCGGCAGCCGCGTCACCTACCGCCTGCTGGTGGCGGGCGAACGGCCGCAGGTCGCGGCCTTTACCGGCGCCATGAGCGGCCAACTGGGCCGCGGCCAGCAGCTTGAATCGCTCGAAGGCGGCCGGCCCGAGATGCAGCGCACCCTGGAGCGGGCCGAACGCTTCCTGTCGCTGGTGGCGCTGCTGGCCGCGATGGTCGCGGCGGTGGCGGTGGCCGCGGCGGCGCGGCGCTTCTCGCTGCGCCACCTCGACTCCTGCGCCATGATGCGCTGCCTGGGGCTGGCGCAGGCCGACATCTTTCGCCTGTTTGCGCTGGAGTTCGTCTACATCGGCGTGGCCGCCTGCGCGGTGGGCATGGCCGTCGGTTACGGGTTCCACTTCGTGCTCCTGCAGGTGCTGGGCACGCTGATCAAGACCAGCCTGCCGCAGCCGTCGCTGTGGCCGGCGCTGCAGGGCGGGGCGGTCGGACTGGTGTTGCTGCTGGGCTTTGCGCTGCCGCCGCTGGTGCAACTGCGCCGCGTGCCGCCGCTGCGCGTGCTGCGCAAGGACCTCGGCCCGCCCAGCGGGCGAACCGCGCTCGGCTACGCGGTGGGCTTCGTGGGCTTTTTTGCGCTGCTGCTGTGGTCGTCCAACGACCTGCGGGTGGGCAGCCTGACCGCCGGCGGCTTTGCCGTCGGCGTGCTGCTGTTTGCGCTGGTGGCCTGGGGGGCATTGCAACTGCTGGCGCCGCTGCGCGCCTTTACGGGGAAGCTGGGCATCTCGTGGCGCTTTGCGGTGGCTGCGGTGCAGCGGCGGCCGGCTGCCACCATCGTGCAACTGGTCTCGCTTGCGGTCGGCCTGATGGCGCTGCTGCTGCTGACGGTGACGCGCACCGATCTGGTCAACGCCTGGCGCAGCAGCGCGCCCGCCGATGCGCCCAACCGCTTCGTCATCAACATCCAGCCCGACCAGGTGGCCCCCGTGGCCGTGCGGCTGAGCGCCGCCGGGTTCGAGGCCACGCTGTACCCCATGATCCGCGGCCGCCTCATTGCCCGCAACGGCACGCCGATCCAGCCGGCGGACTTTTCCGGCGACCGCGCACAGCGGCTGGTCGACCGCGAGTTCAACCTCTCTTACGCCAGCCAGGCGCCTTCGCACAACCGGATCGTGGCTGGCCAGTGGTTCCGCGACGGCTCCGACGAGCTGTCGCTGGAGGAGGGCATCGCCCGCACGCTGGGGCTGAGCCTGGGCGACGCGCTGACCTTCGACATTGCCGGCCAGCAGGTGACGGCGCGCGTGACCTCGCTGCGCAAGGTCAACTGGGACAGCATGCGCGCCAACTTCTTCGTGATCATGCCGCCCAGCCTGCTGGCGAGCCAGCCCAAGAGCTTCATCACCGCCTTCCATCTGCCCGAGGAGCGGGCCCGCTTCGGCGTGGACCTGGTGCGCGACTTTCCCAACATCACGGTGGTGGATACCAGCGCAGTGTTCCGCCAGGTGCAGGCGGTGCTCGATCAGGTGATCGCGGCGGTCGAATTCCTGTTCGTGTTCACGCTGGCCGCCGGCGTGCTGGTGCTGCACGCGGCGCTGGCCAGCTCGCGCGACGAGCGCGTCCGCGAGGCCGGACTGCTGCGTGCGCTGGGCGCCAGCCGCCGCCAGTTGTCCAACGCGCAGGTGGCCGAGATGCTGTGCCTGGGTGGCCTGGCGGGCCTGCTGGCGGCAGCCGGTGCTGCGGCCATTGGCTGGGCGTTGGCGAGGTACGCCTTCGAGTTCGACTACACGGTGACGCCCTGGGTGTTCGTTCTGGGCGTGGGCGGCGGCGCCGCTTGTGCGCTTGTCGGTGGCTGGCTTGGCCTGCGCAGCGTGCTGCGCACGCCGCCGCTAACGACGCTGCGCGAGGCATGACCCGGGCGAGGGCGGCTGCGGCACGAGTCGGCCGGGCCGCCCCAGGGGCCGATTCCCGAGCGCGCAGCGCCAGTTCAGACCGATGAGCGTACCCAACCCCACCGAGGCGGCCGAGCGCCGCGAAGACACGCCGTACGCGCTGCTCGGCGGCGACCCGGCCGTGCGCGCGCTGGTGGACCGCTTCTACGACCTGATGGACCTGGAGCCCGTCTACCGCGAGCTGCGCGCGGTGCACGGTAGCGAACTGACCGCCGCGCGCGACAAGCTGTACTGGTTCCTGTCCGGCTGGCTCGGCGGGCCGAACCACTACATCGAGCGCTTTGGCCACCCGCGCCTGCGCGCGCGGCACCTGCCGTTTGCCATCGGCCTGACCGAGCGCAACCAGTGGCTCGCCTGCATGGACCAGGCGATGACGGAGCTGCAGGTGTCGCCGTCGCTGCGGCAGCGGCTGAACGAGTCGTTCTTCCAGACAGCGGACTGGATGCGCAACCGGTAGGCAATGCGGCGGCCTGTTCGGCCGCCAGCACCTCCCGAGCGGCGCCCGGCAGGCGGCGCGTTGCGGGCCTGCGATCCAGGCCGCACGGCCAGCGACGCCGTGGCCACGCCGATTGGTGCCCTCTATTCGATAGATAAGGAAAATTGCCTGGACGATTTCAATAGGCAGCGAAGAATGGCGCTCGTCAGGTTCGGTTTCCAACTGTTTTCCGTTTCCAGGGAGAGATGTCATGAGCGCAGCCGACTCCGTATCGAAGTGCCCGTTTCACGCCGCCGGTGGCGCCCGCGCACAGCAGGGCGCGCAGTCGAACGCCGACTGGTGGCCCAACCAGTTGAACCTCGCCATCCTCCATCAGCACCAGCCTGTTTCCAGTCCGATGGATGCGGGTTTCGACTACGCCGAAGCCTTCAGGAAGCTCGACTACGCGGCGCTCAAGGCCGATCTTGCCGCCCTCATGACGGATAGCCAGGATTGGTGGCCGGCGGACTGGGGCCACTACGGCGGCCTGATGATCCGCATGGCTTGGCACGCCGCGGGGACCTATCGGGTGGCCGATGGGCGCGGCGGAGCCAATACGGGCAACCAGCGATTCGCGCCGCTCAACAGTTGGCCTGACAACGGCAACCTCGACAAGGCGCGGCGTCTGCTGTGGCCCATCAAGCGGAAGTACGGCAATGCCATTTCGTGGGCCGATCTGTTCATCCTCGCAGGAAACGTCGCTCTGGAGACGATGGGCTTCAAGACCTTCGGTTTTGGCGGCGGCCGCGTGGACATTTGGGCACCCGAGGAGGACATCTTCTGGGGCGCCGAAAACGAGTGGCTGGCGACGAGCGACCAGCCCGACAGCCGGTACAGCGGAGATCGTCAGCTCGAAAGTCCGCTCGCTGCCGTGCAGATGGGCCTCATCTACGTCAACCCGCAGGGTCCGGATGGCAAGCCCGACCCGGTCGCCTCGGCGCGCGACGTCCGCGAGACGTTCGCGCGCATGGCCATGAACGATGACGAGACCGTTGCCCTCGTCGCCGGCGGTCACACGTTCGGGAAGATGCACGGCGCCGGCGATCCCTCGCTCGTGGGTCCGGAGCCGGAAGGCGCACCCATCGAGCAGATGGGTTTCGGCTGGGCCAACCGGCACGGCAGCGGCGCAGGGGCCGACGCCACCACCAGCGGCCTGGAGGGTGCATGGAAGCCTAATCCCACGCAGTGGGACATGGGCTACCTGAGAGTGCTGTTCAAGTACGAGTGGGAGCAGGTCAGGAGCCCGGCCGGGGCGATCCAGTGGCGGGCGAAGAACGTGGAACCGGAGGACATGATTCCCGACGCCCACGACTCCGGCCGCATGCATCCGCCGCACATGACCACGGCGGATCTCGCGCTGCGCTTCGACCCCGCTTACGAGAAGATCGCGCGGCGCTTCCATGACAACCCGGAAGAGTTCGCCGATGCCTTCGCGCGGGCCTGGTTCAAGCTCACGCACCGCGACATGGGGCCCAAGTGCCTTTATCTTGGCCCCGAGGTGCCCGCCGAGGATCTGATCTGGCAGGACCCGCTGCCCCGGGTAACCCATCCCCTGATCGATGCGCCCGATGCGAAGGCGCTCAAGGCGCAGGTCCTGGCCTCGGGGCTGTCAGTGAGCGAACTGGTGTCGACGGCATGGGCTGCCGCAAGCACGTTCCGCGCGAGTGATCGGCGCGGTGGCCTCAACGGCGCGCGCATTCGCCTGGCCCCGCAAAATGGCTGGGAGGTGAACCAGCCGAAGCAACTGGCCAAGGTGCTTGCCGCTCTGGAGGGCATTCAGGTCCGATTCAACGCAACGGCGGCAGGCGGCAGGAAAGTCTCGTTGGCCGACCTCATTGTGCTGGCCGGCAACGCCGCAGTGGAGGCAGCGGCAAAGTCGGCCGGCCATGACGTCGAAGTCCCGTTCGTGCCGGGTCGGACGGATGCCACGGCCGCACAAACCGACGTCGCCTCTTTCGCCGTCCTGGAGCCCGTGGCCGACGGCTTCCGCAACTACCGCCAGCAGGCTTTCCGCGTGTCGCCCGAGGAAATGCTGGTCGACAAGGCGCAACTGCTCACGCTGTCGGCGCCCGAGATGACGGTCCTGGTGGGCGGACTGCGGGTGCTGGGCGCCAATTACGAAGGCAGCCAGCATGGCGTTTTCACCCTTCGTCCCGGCCAACTGACGGCGGACTTCTTCGTGAATCTGGTCGACATGTCCACCGTCTGGAAAGCGGCGGGAGACAACGCGTACGAAGGCCGCGACCGCCAGACGGGTGCCCTGAGGTGGACCGCCACGCGCGTGGATCTTGCGTTCGGCTCGAACTCCCAGCTGCGGGCGCTTGCCGAGGTCTATGCGCAGGACGACAACACGGGCAAGTTCGTCAAGGACTTCGTGGCGGCCTGGACCAAAGTGATGAACCTCGATCGCTTCGATCTTCGATGAACAAGGACCGCCCCGCGGAGCGGAGCGGTCGACGGTGCTCGTCGCGGTCGGTGGCCAGCAGGCGCAGGGTGCGATCGGTGCGGCATCGAACGGATGCCGCACCGAAACGATCAAGCAAGCGAAGATGGCGCGGAGTCAAACAGCGCCGTGGCAGCGCGAGCGGCCGCCTGCGCAGTCGCTCCCGACACGGACCGGTCTGAGAGGGTGTAGTCGAAATGATCTACGTCGCCAGTCTAGTTGCGAGGATACGTGCTTCGGCCAGCCAGACCCAGGCCAGTGGAGCCCAATCGGATCGATCATGGTGTGCCATGAGTCGGCGTGCGCGCTCGTTCC
>JADCGX010000062.1 GCA_020248785.1 Burkholderiales bacterium
CGTGCGCTACGCAGACATCACCGCGGGCCATCGGCCGCGCAAGACGCCACCGACGCCACCCTCCTCGCGCGGCAAGCCGGTCAGCCTCGACCGCAAAGCGGCCGGTCGACCATGGCGGTCCAGTTAAATGGAGAGCCCTGGGAAGTTCTTATCAGCGATCTTCGTCGCCGTGGCCCTCACTGCCGTGAGCTGTTGCGTGTCCACCAGGCGATCAAAGGAAACACGGACCACGCCGTGTGGTCGCGCGGTCTGAGCGGCCTCCATTGGGTGGCGGTGTTGGGCGCGTGACGCAGTTGCAGCCTCGGGCGCCGTGCCGAAGCCTGCGACACGAGTCACAAACCCATCTCTTCACTTAAAGCGTCACTTTCACTGTGATCGCTATGTCCTTCTTTTTGCTCATGTTCAAACCAAAGAAATGTGATTAAAACCAGCACCTAAGTGCTTGAAGACATTGAAGAATCACCTGCAATTTCCTTGACCCGCACAATTCCGGTGCACTAGAGTCGCACTCCTGTGGGAAAAAGTGGGAGATAGTGGGCCGATCGGTCGTCGCTTCAATGCGTAGGGCCGAGATCTGTGCTTCCTATCGAGCAAGGAGCGGGCGGGTGTTTCAGGGAGCGTCAAAGCTGACGATCGATGCTAAAGGGCGGCTGTCCATGCCGTCGCGGCATCGGGACGCGCTCATGGCGCAGTGTGAGGGCCGCCTGACGCTCACGCGCCATCCCGATGGCTGTGTGCTCCTCTACCCACGATCCGTCTGGGACGCCAAGCGCGGTGAGATCGCGGCGCTGCCGTTCTCGGCCCGCGCGCTGCAGCGCCTGCTCCTGGGCAACGCGATCGACGTCGACGTCGACTCCGCCGGCCGTGTTCTCGTGCCCACCGAGCTGCGCACGGCCGCTGCCCTTGACCGCGATGTGATGCTGCTCGGCATGGGGGCGCACTTCGAGCTCTGGGATGCCGCTCGCCTGGACGCGCACGAGAAGGAACAGCTCGCCAACGGGCTGCCCGAAGCCGCTGCGGACTTCACGTTCTGATGACCGTGAATGTCCGGCCCGGCCTCCTTGACTTTTCAACATCAGACCGTCCTCGCCTCGGCGGCCGTGGTGCATCTGGTGCCGGATGCCTCAGCTGCTTCCGGCATCTACGTCGACGGCACCTTCGGGCGCGGCGGCCACAGCCGGTTGATCCTCGAGCGGCTGGCGCCGCAGGGGCGGCTGATCGCGCTCGATCGCGACCCGCAGGCCGCCGCCGCCGCGCAAGCGATCGCCGATCCGCGCTTTCGCTTTGCGCACGCACGCTTTTCACGCATGACGTCCACGCTGGCGGACATGGGCGTCACGCGAGTGAATGGAATCCTGCTCGACATCGGCGTGTCCTCGCCGCAGATCGACGACCCGGCGCGCGGCTTTTCGCTGCGCGCCGCCGGCCCGCTCGACATGCGCATGGACACCACGTCGGGCATCACGGCGGCCGAGTGGCTGGCCACGGCAACGCTTGATGAGCTCGTGCGGGTGATTCGGGACTATGGGGAAGAACGGTTTGCTCTACCGATTGCAAAGGCGCTTGTGGCTCGCCGCGCGCATGGGGCTGATGGTCGGGCCGCAAGGCCGCTTGCAACGACCGCCGACCTTGCCGCACTCGTGGCAGACGCGGTCCCGAAGCGTCGCAAGACCGTCAAGGGGGGCGGGCAGCATCCGGCCACGCGCACTTTTCAGGCTGTACGGATTCACGTCAATCAAGAGCTTGAGGAATTGGCGCTAGCACTGGATCAGTCGCTGCAGCTGCTCGCCGCCGGCGGCCGCCTGGCGGTGATCAGCTTTCATTCGCTCGAGGACCGGATCGTCAAGCGGTTCATTGAGGCGCACGCGCATCCCGAGCGCATGCTGGAGCGGCTCGACCCGCGGCTGCGCCGCTTGCCGCTGTCACCCGCGCAACTGCCGCAGCCCAGCTTGCGCGCACTGGCGCGACTGCGGCCCGATGACGCGGAGGTCGCCGCCAATCCGCGCGCCCGCTCGGCGGTGCTGCGTGTGGCCGAGCGAACCGAGGCCACCTTGCCGGAGGCGGCGTGATGCGCGCGCTCGCCATCGTGCTCGCCCTTCTACTGGCCGCGGCCGCGCTCTCGCTGGTCACCGCGCAGCATCGCTCGCGGGGTCTGTTTGTCGATCTGGAGCGCGCGCAGCAGCAGGCGCGCACGTTGGAGGCCGAGGGCGATCGCCTGCGTATCGAGCGTGGTCGGCTATCACAGCCGGCACACGTGGAAGCGGCGGCGCGCCAGCTTGGTCTGAAGCCGGTCGATGGCAAGTCGGTCGTGTTCCTGCCGGCGCAGGGGGCGGGCGCCGGTGCAACGGCGTCCAAGACGGAGGCGGGACGGTGAAGCAGCCGCCGGGCATCCGACTCGGTGCGGGCAGCCGTGCCACGGCCGGCGCGCGCGTGGCCGTGCGGACCTCGGTCGGCGGCGCCAGCGTTGGCTTCAACAGCAATCCGCTGCTGGCGGTGAAGCTGCCGGCGTGGCGCTCGAAGTTTTTGTTGTTCACGCTGTTCTGCGCCTTCGTGGCGCTTGCCGGCCGCGCGTTCTACCTGATGGGCGGCGTCAACACGGACTTCCTGCAGAGGCAGGGCGAGGCGCGCTACGCGCGCACGCTCGACGTGCCCGCCGTGCGCGGCAAGGTCACCGATCGCAACGGCGTGGTGCTGGCCGCCAGCGTGCCAGCGCGCGCGATCTGGGCGATTCCCGACGACGTCGATCTCAACGCCTCGCAACTGCAGCAGCTGGCGCAGCTGCTCGACATGCCGCTGGCCGAGCTGAAGCGGCGTCTGTCCAGCGAGGACCGCAACTTCGTCTACCTGCGTCGTCAGGTCGATACCGAGATCGCCGAGAAGATCGCCGCCCTCAAGCTTGGTGGCATACACGCCAGCCGCGAGTTCAAGCGCCACTACCCCGAGGGGCAGACGGTGGCGCACGTGGTCGGTTTCACCAACGTGGAAGACCGCGGGCAGGAGGGCGTGGAGCTGGCGCATGAGGCGACCCTCGCGGGCCGCGCGGGCAGCCGCAGGGTGATCAAGGACCGGCTGGGCCGCGTGGTGGAGGATGACTGGCTGCGCGAGCCTGCGCCGGGCCGCGATGTGGCGCTGTCCATCGACAACCGCGTGCAGTTCATTGCCACCAACGCGCTGCAGAACGTCGTGCAGGCGACCAATGCCAAAGCGGGCGCGGCGATCGTGCTCGATGTGCGCAGCGGCGAGATCCTGGCCTTGGCCAACTGGCCGAGCTTCGATCCCAACCTGCCGGCAGCGCAGCGCCATGCCTGGGACAAGGACCGGCTGCGCAATCGTGTGATCACCGACACGTTCGAGCCGGGCTCGACCCTCAAGCCTTTCTCGGTGGCCACCGCGCTCGACGCCGGCCAGGTTCGGCCGGCCAGCCGTTTCCAGACCGCGCCCGGCCGCATTCAGATCGGCGGCCGCACCATCAGCGACACGCACCCGCACGCGCTGCTGACCGTCGAGCAGATCGTCGCCAAGTCGAGCAACGTCGGCACGGTCAAGATCTCGATGGATCTGCCGGCGCAGACGCTGTGGGACACCTACACCGGCGCCGGCTTTGGTCAGGCGCCGGCCTCCGCCACGCTCGGCTTTCACGGTGCGGTTGCCGGCCGGCTGCGTCCGTACAAGGCCTGGCGCCCGATCGAGCAGGCGACCATCAGCTACGGCTATGGCGTGAGCGTGTCGCTGCTGCAGCTGGCGCGCGCCTACACCGCGTTCGCGCGCGACGGCGATGTGGTGCCGGTGAGCCTGATGAAGCTCGACCCTGCGCAGCACGTGCCCAGCGCGCAGGTGTTCAAGCCCGAGACGGCGCGCGCCATGCGCAAGATGCTCGAGGCCGCCGTCAGCGACGAAGGCACCGCGCCGCGCGCCCGCATCCCGGGCTATCGCGTGGCGGGCAAGACGGGCACCGCGCGCAAGCTGAGGAACGGGCAGTACGTGAACTCCTACGTCGCCTCGTTCGCCGGCTTTGCCCCCGTGAGCGATCCACGCATCGTGGTGGCGGTGATGGTGGACGAGCCGGGCGGCGGTCGCATCTACGGCGGCGACGTGGCAGCCCCGGTGTTCGCCGAGATCGCCGCAGGCAGTCTGCGCGCGCTGCAGGTGGCGCCCGATGGCCCGTTGACACCCAAGCCCGTGCTGGCCGCGGCGAGGGAGACGCTGTGAACGATGCCAGCAGCACTGTCTCTGTGGTGATGGACGCGCTCAGCTGGGCTCGCCAGGCGGCCGGCCCGGCGCTGCGCGACCTGCAACTGGACAGCCGTCGTGTGCGTGCGGGCGACGTGTTCATCGCCGTGCCGGGGCGGGCGAGCGACGGTCGCGCCTACATCGACGCCGCGGTAAAGCTTGGCGCCGCCGCCATCCTCGTGGAGGCGGACGGCTGGACGCCGCGCGCCGTCGGCGTGCCGCTGCGCGCGGTGCCGCAACTGTCATCGATGCTCGGCCAACTGGCCGCGCGCTTCTACGGCAAGCCGAGCGAAGCGTTGCTCACGTTCGGTGTGACGGGCACCAACGGCAAGACCTCTGTAAGCCAGTGGATCGCCCAGGCCTTAGTGGCGGGCGGCCGGCGCTGCGCGGTGATTGGCACCGTGGGCAGCGGGTTTCCGGAATCACCCCTGCATACCGCCGCGCTCACTACGCCCGATGCCGTTTCGCTGCACAAGGACGTGCGCCGCCTGGCCGATGCCGGGGCGCGTGCGCTTGCCATGGAAGTCTCGTCGATCGGGCTCGACCAGGGTCGCGTGCAGGGCATGAAGTACGACGTCGCGGTGTTCACCAATCTCACGCGCGATCACCTCGACTATCACGGCACCATGGCGGCCTACGAGGCCGCCAAGAGCCGCCTGTTCGACTGGCCCACGCTCACGCACGCCGTCATCAACCTGGACGATGCGATGGGCCGGCGCCTGGTGGCGGGGCTGCGCTCGCGCGTGCAGGCCGGCGCGTTGCGTCTGATCGGCTACACGCAGGGCGACGTGCGGGCCGACGGCCTCACCGAGCGCCTGCTCGCGCGCGAGGTGCGCAGCACCGCCGACGGGCTCGAACTCGTGCTGCAGTCGGGCACGCGCCTGGCGAGCAACGCAGCGCCGAACGCCGTGCCGCTCACGCTGCCGCTGGTCGGCAGCTTCAACGTCTCCAACGTGCTCGCGGTCGCGGGCGCATTGCTCGCCGCCGGCGTGGACTTCGGCCGTCTGCCGACCCTGCTCGGGCAACTGCGCCCTCCCGCGGGCCGCATGCAGCGCGTGGGTGGCCGCGTCGCTGCCAATGAGCCGTTGGCCGTGGTCGACTACGCGCATACGCCGGACGCGCTGGACAAGGCACTGGAGGCGCTGCGGCCGGTGGCGAACGCGCGTGGCGGCAAGCTGTGGGTGGTCTTCGGCGCTGGCGGCGATCGCGACCCGGGCAAGCGCGCGCCAATGGGCGAAGCCGCGGCGCGCGCGGCTGATCGTGTCGTCATCACCTCCGACAATCCGCGGTCCGAGTCACCGCTGGCGATCATCGAGATGGTCGCCAGCGGTGTGCCTGCTGGCATGGTCGCCGAGCAGATCGTCGATCGCGCCACCGCGATCGCACAGGCGATCGCGCAGGCCGATGTGCGCGATGTCGTGCTGATCGCAGGCAAGGGCCATGAGGACTACCAGGACGTCGGCGGCGTGAAGTCGCACTTCTCGGACCTCGAGCAGGCGCAAGCCGCGCTGGCGCGGCGCCTTCGTCCGACCGACCCGGCCGGTGCCGCTGCTCCCATGACCGCCCTGCGGAGCGCGCGGTGCTGACGCTGGCCGAGCTTGCCGCGGTGCTGCCCAACGCCACGCTCGAGGGTGAGGGTCGCACCGCGTTCACCAGCGTGTCGACCGACTCGCGCACGCTGTCGCCCGGGGCTCTGTTCGTCGCGCTGCGCGGCGAGCGCTTCGACGGCCACGACTACGCCGTACAGGCGGCCGAGCGCGGCGCGGCCGCCGTGTTGGTCGAGCGGCCGGTGCCAGTGTCCGTGCCGAAGCTCGTGGTGCCCGACGCACTGCGTGCACTTGGGCTCGGGGCGGGCTTCTGGCGCAGCCGCTTCGACATCCCGCTGATCGCGGTGACCGGCAGCAACGGCAAGACCACCGTCACGCAGATGATCGGTCGCATCCTGGCGCAGGCGTATGGCGAGGCATTGGGCGAGCGGTTGGGCGAGACAAGGCGACTGGTGACGGCGGGCAACCTCAATAACGACATCGGCGCGCCGCTCATGTTGTGGCGCCTGAACGCGCAGCATCGCGTCGCCGTGCTCGAACTTGGCATGAGCCATCGTGGCGAGATCGGCTACCTGGCGCAGCTGGCGCGGCCGACCGTGGCGCTGGTGGTCAATGCGCAGCGCGAGCACCAGGAGTTCATGGACTCGGTGGAGGCCACCGCACACGAGAACGCGGCGACCTTCATGACGCTGCCTGCCGATGGCACCGCCTGCTTTCCGGCCGACGATGCCTGCGCGCCGATCTGGCGCCAGCTGGCCGGCATCCATCGCGTGCTCGACTTCGCGCGCCGTGCCTACGCGGCGATCAGCTGCCAGTACACGCTTTCGCGCGACGGCAGCGCGCTGTCGATCGCCACGCCGGTCGGCCTAATCGAGGTCGGGCTGACCGTCGCCGGTGAGCACAACGTGCACAACGCGCTGGCGGCGACTGCGGCGGCGCTGGCGATCGGCATCAAGCCGGCCGACATCGCAGCCGGGCTGGCCGCGTTCACGCCGGTGGCCGGCCGCGGCGTGCGCCACGTGCTGGCCAATGGCGCGCTGCTGATCGACGACAGCTACAACGCCAACCCGGACTCGGTACGTGCCGCCATCGATCTGCTCGCCACGCTGGCGGGGCCGCGCCTGCTGGTGCTGGGTGACATGGGCGAGGTGGGTGCGCAGGGGCCGGCGTTCCACGCCGAGGTCGGTGCGCACGCGAAGGCGCGGGGCATCGAGCACTTGTACGCCATGGGCGAGGCGACGCGGGCGAGTGTCGCGGCCTTTGGCGGTGGCAGACACTTCGACACGATCGAGGCGCTGATCGCCGCCGTGCGCGAGGCAGCGGGCCAGGGAGCCACGGTGCTGGTGAAGGGATCGCGGTTCATGCGGATGGAGCGCGTGGTGCGTGCATTGATGGAACCGGAGGCGGCGCGTGCTGCTTGATCTTCTGCAATGGCTGTCGCAGGACATCCGCGCGTTCAACGTCTTCAACTACCTGACTTTGCGCGCGGTGCTGGCGGCCGGCACCGCGTTGGCCATTGGCCTTTTTGCAGGGCCGCGGGTGATCCGCAAGCTCACCGAGCTGAAGATCGGCCAGGCGGTGCGCACCGACGGGCCGCAGACGCATCTGTCGAAGTCGGGCACGCCAACGATGGGTGGCGTGCTCATCTTGATCTCGATTGGGCTCACCACGCTGCTGTGGGCGGATCTGTCGAACCGCTTCGTGTGGGTGGTGCTGATCGTGACGCTGGGCTTCGGCTGGGTGGGCTGGGTCGACGACTACCGCAAGGTCGTGCACCGCAACCCCAAGGGCATGAGCGCGAAGGAGAAGTACTTCTGGCAGTCGCTCATTGGCCTGGGCGCGTCGTTCTACCTCGCCTTTGCGATCGCCGCGCCCTCGACCGATGCCATCGTGCCGCTGATGTGGCAGTGGATCACGGGTGGCTTTTACATCGACCTGCCGAGCCGGTCGGACCTCATCGTGCCGTTCTTCAAGAACTACGCCTATCCGATGGGCGTGTTCGGATTCGTGCTCCTGTCGTATCTCGTGATCGTGGGCACCAGCAACGCCGTCAACCTGACCGACGGGCTCGACGGCCTGGCGATCATGCCGGCCGCCTTGGTTGGCGCCGCGCTCGGCATCTTTGCCTATGTCGTGGGCCGCGCCGACTTCTCCAAGTACCTGCTGTTTCCGTACATCCCGGGCGCCGGCGAGCTGTCGATCATTTGCGCCGCCATCGCGGGCGCGGGGCTGGCGTTTCTCTGGTTCAACGCCTATCCGGCGCAAGTGTTCATGGGCGACGTGGGCGCACTGGCCCTGGGCGGCGCGCTCGGCACCATCGCCGTCATCACGCGCCAGGAGATCGTGCTCTTCATCATGGGGGGCGTGTTCGTGGCCGAGACCGTCAGCGTGATGCTGCAGGTGGGCTACTTCAAGTGGTCGGGCGGCAAGCGCATCTTCCGCATGGCGCCGCTGCATCACCACTTCGAGCTGTCGGGCTGGAAAGAGAACCAGGTGGTCGTGCGGTTCTGGATCATCACCATCATGCTGGTGCTGGTCGGGCTGTCGACATTGAAGATCCGTTGATGTCGAAGAGCTGCCGATGAACACTGCGCTCATCCTCGGTCTTGGCGAAAGCGGTCTCGCGATGGCGCGCTGGCTCGCGCGCGAGGGCTGGACGCTGCGCGTCGCGGACACGCGCAGCGAGCCGCCGATGCTGGCGGCGCTGAAGAGCGCGCTGCCGGCGGCCGAGTTCGTGAGTGGCAACTTCAGCGCTGCCCTGCTGGACGGCGTGCAGATGCTTGCGCTCAGCCCCGGCGTGGCGCCCGAGCATTCGGACGCCACGCCGCTGGTGCAGGCGGCCGTCGCGAGCGGCATCGATGTGGTGGGTGAGATCGAGCTCTTTGCGCGTGCGATCCAGCGCCTGGGCGCAGAGCGCGGCTACCGGCCGCGCATCGCGGGCATCACGGGCACCAACGGCAAGACCACGACCACCGTGCTCACCGGTCTTCTGATCGACAAGTCCGGCGTGGCGGGCAAGAACGGCGTTGCCGTGGCCGGCAACATCTCGCCCACGGCGCTCGACACCCTGCGTGAGCGACTTGATCTTGCTTCGGATGCCGCGGACGACTTGCCGCAGGTGTGGGTGCTCGAGCTGTCGAGCTTCCAGCTCGCGACCACCACCTCGCTCGCCTGCGATGCCGCCACCGTGCTCAACCTGACGCAGGATCACCTGGACTGGCACGGCAGCATGGAGGCCTACGCGGCGGCCAAGGCGCGCATCTTCGGTGCGCGTACGGCGCGCGTGCTCAATCGCGACGATCCCTGGGTCATCAAGATGCAGCCCGAACCGGTCAAGCCTGCGCCAAAGGCCAGGCCGAGCAGGGCGAAGGCATTGAAGGCCGAGAAGGCCAAGGCGGCCGTGGTGCTGCCGGATAGCGAGTCCGCCGCGAGCGAGGCGGTGGTACAGGCCGACGTCGCGCCGGTCGCGGCGTTGCCGGCGTGGCCGACGGCTGAGGCCAGTGAGCAGGGCGCCGTGCAGGACGCTGAGGCGAGCGCCTCCGCCACGGACGCCGCGACGGAAGCCGCGACGGGCGATGGGCTGACGTCGGTGCACGCGGCCGACCACGTCGCGCGCGCGCTCAAGCGCGAGCGCGAACTGCCGCCGCCGGTGTTCACCTTCGGCGCGGGCGCGCCGAGCCAGCCGGATGAGTACGGACTCGTGCGCGATGGCGGGCTGATGTGGCTCGCCTACACCGAGGACCTCAGCATGGGCCACCGCCGCCGCGAGGCGGCCGGCGAGCTGCCGGGCATCGAGGGCCAGGTGCACGTGCACCGCCTGATGCCGACCGAGGCACTGAAGATCCGTGGTCGTCATAACGCGCTGAATGCCCTGGCAGCCCTGGCACTGGCGCGGGCGATCGGCTGCCCGCTGGCGCCGATGCTGCATGCGCTGCGCCATTACACCGGCGAGCCGCATCGGGTGCAGCCGGTTGCGGTGATCGACGGCGTGCACTTCGTCGACGACTCCAAGGGCACCAACGTCGGCGCGACGGTGGCTGCGCTCGAAGGCCTTGGAAGTGAAGGCCGCAAGCTCGTCGTGATCCTCGGCGGCGACGGCAAGGGCCAGGACTTCACCCCGCTGGTGGCGCCGCTGGCCGCGTTCGCGCGCGCCGTGGTGCTGATCGGCCGCGACGGCGCGCAGATCGGCGCGCTGCTGCGCGAGGCGGCGTATCCCGTGCATCAGGCGACGACGCTGCCAGAGGCCGTGGAGACCGCCGCCGGGGTCGCACGCGGCGGCGACGTGGTGCTGCTGTCGCCAGCCTGCGCCAGTCTCGACATGTTCCGCGACTACAAGCATCGCGCCGAGGTGTTCGTCGCCGCGGTGCGCGAGCTGGCCACCGAGAAAGGGCAGGTGCTGTGAAGGCGCTGCTTGACGGCCTGCAGCGCCCGTCGCGTCGCGATGAGGGCGGCACCCTGCGCACCGCCGGTGGCGCGGGTGTGCTGTCGCTCGCCGGGCTGGGCAATGCCGGCCCGCTGCAAGGGCCGCGCTCGCAGCTGGCGCACTACGATGGCGCGCTGGTCGGCGTGGTGCTGGCGCTCGTCGTCTTTGGCACCGTGATGGTCTATTCGGCCTCGGTGTCGCTGTCGGACTCACCGCGCTACAACGTCACGCCGACGTACTTCCTCCTGCGCCACGTCGTTGCGCTCTCGATCGCGTTCTGTGCGGCGGCCGCGGCGTTTTCGATCCCGCTGAGCGTGTGGCAGAAGCTGGCACCGCTGGCGTTCGTGGCGGTCCTGCTGTTGCTGGTGGTCGTGCTCATGCCGGGGGTGGGCAAGGGTGCGCTCGGTGCGCGGCGCTGGATCCCGCTGGGGCTGCTCAACCTGCAGCCCTCGGAGCTGATGAAGATCGCCTGCGTGCTCTACGCCGCAAACTTCACGGTGCGCAGGCAGGACACCATGCACGAGTTCCGGAAGGGCTTTTTGCCGATGGCGGCGGTGATGGCGCTGGTCGGCGTGCTGCTGCTGTTGCAGCCGGACCTGGGCGCCTTTGGCGTGATCGTCGCCATCAGCATGGGAATTTTGTTCCTGGGTGGCGTGAACGTGCGCCTCTTCGCGGCGATCACGGTGGCGCTGGGCGCGGCCTTCGCGCTCGTGATCTGGGCAAGCCCGTGGCGGCGCGAACGCATCTTTGCGTATCTCGACCCGTGGTCGGCCGAAAATGCATTGGGCAAGGGCTACCAGTTGTCGCACTCGCTGATCGCCTTTGGCCGCGGCGAGTGGTTCGGCGTGGGCCTTGGTGCCAGCGTGGAGAAGCTGCACTACCTGCCCGAGGCGCACACCGACTTCATCCTCGCGGTGATCGGCGAAGAACTCGGGCTCATCGCGGTGCTGGCGGTCATCGTCGCGTTCTACTGGCTGGTGAAACGTGCCTTCGAAATCGGACGCCAGGCCATTGCGCTCGAGCGCAGCTTCGCAGGCCTGGTGGCGCAGGGCATCGGTTTGTGGCTGGGCGTGCAGACCTTCATCAACATCGGTGTGGCCACGGGTCTCTTGCCGACCAAGGGCCTGACGCTGCCGCTGATGAGCTACGGCGGCTCGGCGCTGCTGTCGACCATCACGGCGCTCGGCATTCTGCTGCGGGTCGACTACGAGAACCGCAAGCTCATGCGCGGGGGGCGTGCTTGAGTCACCTCCTCGTCGTTGCCGCGGGCACCGGTGGGCATGTGATGCCGGGGCTGGCCGTTGCTGGTGAGCTGCAGTCTCGCGGCTGGACGGTGTCTTGGCTGGGCACGCAGGCGGGCATGGAGCGCAAGCTGGTGGAAGCGCGCGGCATCGCCTTCGACGCCATCGACTTTACCGGCCTGCGCGGCAAGGGGCTGAAGACGCTGGTGTTCGGCGGCTTCTACCTGCTGCGCGCGATGTGGCAGAGCCGCGCGATCGTCAAGGCGCGCCAGCCCGCCATGGTCTTTTCCACCGGCGGCTATGTCGCGGTGCCGGCGGGGCTCGCCGCCACGGCGCTCGGCAAGCCGCTCACCTTGCTCAACGCCGATGCGGGTCCGCTGCTGTCACTGAAGATGCTGAAGTCCCAGGCCGCGGCGATCTTCTGTGGCTTCGATGGCGAGGCCGCGCGCATGGCGGGCGAGCGTGGCCTCGTGACCGGCAACCCGGTGCGGCCGGAGATCGCGCAGATCGCCGCGCCCGCGCAGCGGTATGCGGGCCGTTCGGGCCCACTGTCGGTGCTCGTCGTCGGCGGCAGCCTTGGCGCCCAGGTGCTCAACGAGACGCTGCCGCAGGCGCTCGCGCGGCTCGATCCCGCGCGGCGGCCGCGCGTCGTGCATCAGTGCGGCGCCAAGCATGTGGACGCCACGCGCTCGGGCTACGCGCAGGCAGGCGTCGCGGCCGAGGTCATGCCCTTTATCGACGACATGGCGGCGCGCTATGCGGACGCCGATGTCGTGATCTGCCGGGCGGGCGCGATCACCGTGACGGAGCTGACGGCGGCCGGCGTGCCCGCGGTGCTGGTGCCCTTTGTCGTGAAGACCACCGCCCACCAGCGCAGCAATGCCGAGTTCCTGGCCGCGCACGGCTCCGCCATCCATGTGCCGCAGGGCGAGTTCACGGCCGAGCGCGTGGCGCAGGTGCTGAGCCAGCTTAATCGCGCGACGCTTCAGCAGATGGCGGCCAAGGCGCGCGCTCTGGGCAAGCCCGAGGCCGCCCGCGTGGTGGCCGATGCCATCGAACACATCGCACGCGTCAAACTGAAGGCAGCCGCATGAAGCACGCGGTCAAGCACATCCACTTCGTCGGCATCGGTGGAAGCGGCATGAGCGGCATTGCCGAGGTGCTGCTCAACCTCGGATACAAGGTGAGCGGATCGGACGCCGCCGAAAGCAGCACGACCCGGCGTCTGGCCAAGCTCGGTGCACGCGTGTGCAAGGGTCATGCGGCCGAGCAGATCGATGGTGCCGACGCGGTGGTCACCTCCACCGCCGTGCGTCACGACAACCCGGAAGTGCTGGCCGCGCGGGCGCGCCGCATTCCCGTGGTGCCGCGCGCGGTGATGCTGGCCGAGCTGATGCGCCTGAAGCAGGGCATCGCGATCGCCGGCACGCACGGCAAGACCACGACGACGAGCCTGGTCGCCAGCGTGCTCGCGGCGGGCGGTTTCGACCCGACCTTCGTGATCGGTGGCAGGCTGAATGCCGCCGGGGCCAATGCCCGGCTGGGCAGCGGCGAGTTCATGGTGGTGGAGGCCGACGAGTCCGACGCCAGCTTCCTGAACCTGATGCCGGTGGTCGCGGTTGTCACCAACATCGACAACGACCACATGGACACCTACGGGCACGACGTCGCGCGCCTGAAGGAGGCCTTCATCGAGTTCCTTTCGCGCCTGCCGTTCTATGGCACGGCCGTGCTGTGCACGGACGACCGCAACGTGCGCGAGATCCTGCCCTGCGTCTCCAAGCCGGTGATCACGTACGGGCTGAATGCCGAAGCGCAGGTGCGCGCTACCGACGTCGCGCCCGATGGCGGCACGATGCGCTTCACTGCGTTGCGCGATGGGACAGCCGCGCTGGCGGTGCGCCTGAACCTGCCCGGCGTGCACAACGTGCAGAACGCGCTGGCCGCCATCGCGGTGGGCACCGAGATCGGCGTGCCGGACGAGGCGATCCTCGAAGCGCTCGCCAGCTTTACCGGGGTGGGGCGACGGTTCGCGCGCCACGGCGACGTGCCCCTCGCGCCGGACAGCGGTGGCGGCAGCTTCACGCTGGTCGACGACTACGGTCATCACCCGGTCGAGATGGCCGCAACACTGGCCGCCGCGCGCGGCGCGTTCCCGGGCCGCCGCATCGTGCTGGCCTTCCAGCCGCACCGCTACACCCGCACGCGCGATTGTTTCGAGGACTTCGTCAAGGTGCTGTCGACGGCCGACGCGCTGCTGCTGGCCGATGTCTATCCGGCTGGCGAGGCGCCGTTGGTGGCGGCCGATGGCCGTGCGCTGGCGCGCGCGCTGCGCGTGGCGGGCAAGGTCGAGCCGGTGTTCGTCGAGACCATTGACGACATGCCGGCCGCCATTTTGGGTGCCGCGCAGCCCGGCGATGTGGTGATCACCATGGGGGCGGGCTCCATCGGCGGCGTGCCCGCCAAGTTGCTCAACGCGGGAGGTGCCGAGTGAACTCGGCCAAGAACACGGTTTCGGTGCAGGACCCGAAGTCCTTCGGCAAGGTGGGCGTGCTGTTCGGCGGTAAGTCGAGCGAGCGCGAGGTGAGTCTCATGAGCGGCAGCGGCGTGCTGAAGGCACTGCAAAGCCGCGGCGTGGACGCGCATGCGTTCGACCCAGCCACCCAGTCGCTCGGCGATCTGGCCGCGGCAAGGTTCGACCGCGTGTTCATCGCCCTGCACGGCCGCTATGGCGAGGACGGCACCATCCAGGGCGCGCTGGAGATCCTCGGCATCCCGTACACGGGCAGCGGTGTGCAGGCGAGCAGCGTGGCCATCGACAAGCTGATGACCAAGCAGATCTGGGTGGCGACCGGCCTGCCGACGCCTGCCTGGCGCGCGGTTCGTTCCGACACCGACTTCAAGCGGGTGATCGCCGAGCTGGGCGACGCGCTCATTGTCAAGCCGAACCTCGAAGGATCGAGCCTTGGCATCACCAAGGTGACGACGCACGATCACGATGAACTGCGGGTGGCCTTCGAGGAGGCGGCCGAGTACAACTCGGACGTGCTGATCGAGGAGCTCATCGTCGGGCGCGAGCTCACCTGCGCGGTCGTGGGCGAGGGCAATGCGGCGCGCGCGTTGCCGCTGATCGAGATTCGCGCGCCAGGCGCCAACTACGACTTCCACAACAAGTACTACAGCGGGCAGACGCAGAAGCTCTGCCCCGCTCCGATCGACGACCGACTGGCGCACGACGTGCAGGAGCTCGCTTTGCGCGCCTACAACGCGCTTGGGGCACGCGGTTGGGGGCGCGTCGACCTGATGGTGCATGTCGATGCCAAGGGCGACAAACCTTATCTGCTGGAACTGAACACGTCGCCGGGAATGACGAGTCAATCCTTGGTTCCGACGGCCGCCAGGGCGACCGGGTTGAGCTACGAGGACCTGGTGCTCGAAATCCTCGCCAGTGCCCGACTCGATTCGCAGGGAGCGTTGCAGCCGTGAACGGGACGCGCTTCATGGAGTTTGCAGCCCGCCTGCTGTTTGGGCTGACGCTGCTCGCGCTGGCGGGCACGGCCGTCGCATGGGTCGCGCAGCGGCCGGCGTTCGACTTCGCGCGGGTTGAGCTTCGTGGCGGGGCGGGCGAGCTGCAGCATGTGACCGTGGCCGCCGTGCGTGCCGCGGTCGCGAGCAAGCTGCGCGGCGGCTTTTTCACCATGCGCCTGGACGAGGCGCGCCGCGTGTTCGAGAGCGTGCCTTGGGTGGCGGATGCGTCGGTGCGACGTGTCTGGCCGGATCGCCTGATCGTCACGCTGACCGAGCACCGCGCCCTGGGCGTGTGGGGCGATGGCCGGCTGCTGTCGGACACCGGGGTGCTGTTTGTCGCGAACGTGGCCGAAGCCGAGATCTACGGGCCGCTGCCGCAGTTCGAGGGCCCGGCCAAGTTTGCGCCCGAGGCAGCGCGCCTGTTCTACGCGCTCGCGGCCCAGCTCGCGCCGCTGTCGCTCCAGCTCGAGGAGCTGCGCGTGTCCGAGCGCGCGTCCTGGGCGCTGCGGGCGCGCCAGGGTGAGGCCGAGGTGGAGATCGAGCTGGGTCGAGACGAGCCGGTCGGCACGCTGACGCAGCGGATGACCCTGGCCATGAACAGTTTTCCCGTGGCGGCGGCCAAGTTTGGCGCGCCGCCGGCGCGCATCGATGTGCGCTACCCGAACGGATTTGCCGCCGCCGCTCCCGCTGAATCGAAGAACACACGATGAGAACCGAAACGAAGGACCTGATCGTTGGCCTCGACATCGGCACCAGCAAGGTGGTGGTGGCCGTGGCCGAGGTGCTGCCGGACGGCCGCTTTCAGGTGATCGGCCTCGGGCAGTCGCCTTCGCAGGGTCTGCGCAAGGGCGTGGTGGTCAACATCGAATCCACGGTGCAGTCGATCCGCCGCGCGCTGGAAGAAGCCGAGCTGATGGCCGCCTGCCGCATCACCGAGGTGTTCACCGGCATCGCGGGCAGCCACATCAAGAGCTTCAACTCCAGTGGCATGGTGGCGATCAAGGACCGCGAGGTCTCGCCGCCCGATGTGGCGCGCGTGATCGAGACCGCGCGTGCGGTGAACATCCCGACCGACCAGCAGGTGCTGCACGTGCTGACGCAGGAGTTCATCGTCGATGGGCAGGAGGACATCCGCGAGCCGCTGGGCATGAGCGGCGTGCGGCTGGAAGTGCGCGTGCATATAGTCACCGGCGCGGTGTCGGCCGCGCAGAACATCATCAAATGCGTGCGCCGCTGCGGGCTGGAGGTGCAGGATCTGATCCTGCAGCCGCTGGCCTCGTCGCTGTCGGTGCTCACCGCCGACGAGAAGGAGCTCGGGGTCGCGCTGATCGACATCGGCGGCGGCACCACGGACGTGGCCATCTTTACCGGCGGTGCGATCCGCCACACCGCGGTCATTCCCATCGCGGGTGACCAGATCACCAATGACATCGCCATGGCGCTGCGCACCCCGATCCCCGATGCCGAGGAGATCAAGCTGCGTTACGGCGTGGCCAAGGAGGTGCTGGCCGACCCCAGCGATCGCATCGAAATCCCGGGCATTGGCGACCGCGCACCGCGCCTGCTCTCGCGCCAGGCGTTGGCCGCGGTGATCGAGCCGCGCGTGGAGGAGCTGTTCACGCTGACGCAGAAAGTGGTGCGCGAGTCGGGCTTCGAGGAACTCTTGTCGAGCGGGATCGTGCTCACTGGCGGCACGTCGCTGCTGTCGGGCATGGGCGAGCTGGCCGAGGACGTGTTCCTCAAACCCGCACGCGTGGGCTGGCCCAGTTACGACGGCTCGCTCGCCGACGTGGTGAAGAACCCGCGCTTTGCGACCGTGATGGGCCTGCTGCAGGAGGCGCATCTGCAGCGCTTGCGCGGGCGCAAGGTCGCGGCGCAGTCAGGCTCGTTCAAGTCGACGTTCAAGCGGATGAAGGAATGGATCGTCGGGAATTTTTGATCGTGCGCTCGCGGTGTACGCGACGCTGCGCGTCGCACGTGCGCCGCTCGCGATTAGTTTGCGCGGCCGCCTCGGCGCGGCCCGGCGGCGGCCGCGTAAATGAAACGAGAAACGGCGGCCGCGCCGCCGCCTCCGCATTTGGCACCGCGGCAGCTCTGTCGGTTGCCGTGCTGCCACGGCTCGTCGCCCCGGCACAGGCCGGGGCCGAATTCGGTGTCGACGCGCTCAGCGTCGACGCGGCAAGGACTTCCCTCTGCGAGGAGGAGAGAGCTGCGAAGCAGCGCCGCAAGGACGCTTCGCGTGTGGTGAGCGTGCAGTGTCAAGCGCGGGACCGAAGCGGAACTCGGCCCGCGGTTGCCATTGCGCGTTTTGAGTTCGACTTTGCATTGAACTATGGAGAACATCATGGCGTTTGAGATTCTCGAGACGGAAACGCGCGGCACGGTCATCAAGGTGATCGGGGTCGGCGGCGCAGGCGGCAATGCCGTGGAGCACATGATTCATCGCGGCGTGCAGGGCGTGGAGTTCATCTGCGCCAACACGGACCACCAGGCCCTGGCGCGCTCGTCGTGCAAGCACCTGATCCAGCTCGGCAAGACCGGCCTTGGCGCCGGCAGCCGCCCCGAGGCGGGCAAGCAGGCCGCAGACGAGGCGCGCGAGCGCATCGCCGATGCGCTGCGCGGCGCGCACATGGTGTTCATCACGGCCGGCATGGGCGGCGGCACCGGCACCGGCGCAGCACCGGTGGTGGCCGAGGTTGCCAAGGAACTCGGCATCCTCACGGTGGCCGTGGTGTCCAAGCCCTTCGAGTTCGAGGGGCCCAAGCGCATGAAGCTCGCCTCGGCCGGGATCGAGGAACTCGAGAACCAGGTGCACTCGCTGATCGTCATCCTCAACAACAAGCTCGAGGAAGTGCTGGGCGAGGAGGCCGAGATGGGCGAGTGCTTCAAGGCCGCCGACGACGTGCTGCACAACGCCTGCGCCGGCATCGCCGAGATCATTAACATCCCGGGCCTCGTGAACGTCGACTTCGAGGACGTCAAGACCGTGATGAGCGAGCACGGCAAGGCCATGATGGGCACCGCCACGGCCAGCGGCATGGACCGTGCGCGCTTGGCGGCCGAGCAGGCCGTGTCCAGCCCGCTGCTGGAAGGCGTGGACCTGTCCAACGCGCGCGGTGTGTTGGTCAACATCACCGCCTCGTCGTCGCTGAAGATGAAGGAGACGCGCGAGGTCATGAACACCATCCGCGCCTTCGCGGCCGACGATGCGACGGTCATCTTTGGCACGGTGTGCGATGAGGGCATGGGAGATGCGCTGCGCGTGACCGTGGTGGCGACCGGTCTGGGCCGGTCCTTGGCCAAGAAACAGCAGTCGGCCTCGCTCACCATGGTCCGCACCGGGACCTACGATGCCGCCCCGGCTGCGCCTAGTGCTGTTGCTGCTACGCCGGCCAACCAGCCCGCGCAGGAGTACGCGCACCTGGACACGCCCGCGGTGTGGCGCTCGCGCGAGCACGCAGCCTCGCGGGTGGCCGCGCTGGAAGACGCGGGGACCGACCGGTTCGACATTCCGGCGTTCTTGCGCAAGCAAGCGGACTAGGCCGCGCCGTCGATGTACGCGACCCTTCGGGTCGCACGTGCATCGACGGCGGTACGCGCACTGCCTGCGCGCCTGGATCAGTCGGTCGGTTTTCGGAGCGGCCGGGCGACCGACCGATGGCCAAGGTCAACGCGCCCGCACGCCGGCCCGCCCCGCGCGCGGGGGCGGTTGCGGTTTGGGCGCTATGCGTTGGGCGGACCGACCAGTTCGCGGTACGCGTGCCAAGTCGCATGGCCAACGATGGGGATCGTGATGATCAGGCCCACGAACAGCGTGGCGAAGCCAATCGCGGTCAGTAGCACGATCAGCATGGCCCAGAAAATCAGCGGGGCGAAGTTGGCCAGTAGCGCGCGCACGCTGGTGATTGCGGCCACCACGGTGTCGGTGCCCCGATCCAGCATCATCGGCACCGACACCACACTCACGGCAAACACGATGGCGGCGAAGAGGCCGCCGACGGCGAAATAGGTCAGGACAAAGTCCCAGTGCTCGGGGCTGACCACGTTCTGCAGAAACTTCGACAGCGTCGGCATTCCGCTGGAAAAGAACAGCGCAAAGGTGACGAGCGAGGCGCGCGCCCAGATCAGCATGATGATCGTCAGCGCCAGCGAGAACAGGCTGAAGGCGCCGAGGTTGGCGCGCCAGGCGGTCATCGTGTCCGTCAGGCGCGCCGGCTCCCCACGTTCCAGGCGCCGGCTGATGTCGTACAAGCCCGTGCACAGGAACGGTCCGACCAGCAGGAAGCCGGCCGTGAGCGCCGAGGTGTATTCATACGCATGCTGAAAGACGAAGTAGATGAGCCAGCCCATCAGCGCGAAGGCCACCCCGTAGCTCATGCTCGCCACCGGTGCGCGCCGCAGGTCGCGCACACCGGCCGCGACCCACCGCAGCGGCCTGCCGACCGCAATTGTGTTGACTGATGCGAACGGAGAGGAAGGCAGGACAGACGTCAGTGGCAGGTTCCGCGAGCTTGGCGCGGCCGTTGAATTCGGCGCGGTGGGAACGCCCGCGTCGATGCCGTTCGAGTCCGCCATTTGCCGCTCTCCCTCGTTACACAGGCGCCCTTCAGGCGCGCGATTGTGGCCGTCTCGCGCGGCAAACACCCGTCGCGCTGCAACATCGGCCGCTACAATGGATGTTCCATGCTCAAACAGAAAACGTTGAAGACGCTTGTCCGCACGGTCGGCATTGGCCTGCATAGCGGTAACAAGGTCGAGCTCGTGTTGCGGCCCGCGGCGCCCAACACCGGTGTCGTGTATCGCCGCACCGATGTTGATCCGCCGGTCGACATCCCTGCGCGGGCCAACGCTGTGGTTGACGTGCGCATGGCCACGACCCTTGGTAAGGACGGTGTCATCGTCGGTACGGTCGAGCACCTGTCCTCCGCGCTGGCCGGCCTGGGCATCGACAACTGCTACGTCGATGTCTCAGCGCCGGAGATCCCGATCATGGACGGCAGCGCGGCGAGCTTCGTGTTCCTGATCCAGTCGGCTGGCATCGTCGAGCAGGATGCGCCCAAGCGCTTCATCCGGGTGAAAAAGGCGGTTGAGATCGTCGAGGGTGACAAGTGGGTCAGGCTGGAGCCGCACTTCGGCTTCAAGCTGAAGTTCTCGATCGATTTCAACCACCCCGCGATCGACGCGACTGAGCAGGTGGTCGAGCTCGACTTGGAACAGGAGCCTTTCGTGGCCTCGGTGGCACGCGCGCGGACATTTGGATTCGTCAACGAGGTCGAGGCGCTGCGCGCGGTGGGTCTGGCCATGGGCGGCAACTTCGAAAATGCCATCGTGATGGACGAGTATCGTGTCCTGAATACCGACGGTCTCCGCTCCGGCGACGAGTTCGCCAAGCACAAGCTGCTCGACGCGATGGGGGATTTGTATGTAGCGGGCAAGCCGCTGATCGCCGCGTACTCGGCGCACAAGGGCGGCCACGCGCTGAACAACAAGCTGTTGCGCGCACTGCTTGCCGACGAGACGGCCTACGAGATCGTGAGCTTCGAGCAGCATGCCAAGGCGCCGGCCGCCTATCTGCAGCCGGCCGTCGCCTGAGCCGCAATGCTGTTTGCCCGTGGCCTGGCCCTGCTGTTCTTGGCGGGAATCTTCGCCTGCGTTGCTGCTTATTTGATCACCGGCAACAGGCGCTTTGTCGGCTGGGCCGTGCTGCTCGTGAAGCTAGCACTCGCTGCGGGCTTGTTGTTCTTTGCGGTGTTGACTCTCGAGCGCCTAGCGATTTAGGCGCTTGCGCAAGGCCCGCTGGAGCGCCTGGACCTGCGTTTTCAGAGGCGAATCGGGCAGGGTTTCCACTAGCTCTCGCGCCATGCTGGCAGCGCCCTGCGCTGCACTCGGGGGCAGCGGCGGCGTTATCGGTGCCACGGTGGGGGTGGCGCTCGCTTGACCGGGGTAGCCCGTCGGCGTGGGTTGAACTCGTACGCGGATTTGGCACACTTGCGCCCCTTGATGGTGCAGGAGCTTCAGCAACCCTGGAAGCCCCTGCCTTAGTTTGGCCGCTTGTGCAGCGGAGCGCGCGTTCAGGATCAGTTCGTCCTCCCGCAGCTCGCAGGCCCGCGGGTCGTGGGCATTGAAGTCGGGCGCGATGCGTTCGGCGTCGTGAGCGATGATGTCCGCAATGCGGCGCCAGCGCTCGAGCTTGTGCAGCAGCCCGGCCGCCGGTGAGTCGGCGAGCGCGGCGGCCAGGGAGCGGGCAGGACGCATAGGTGGACGGGAGCTGGTTCTTCGCGCTGATCGCGACCGCAGGTTCGGACCAACCGGCAGCGAACGCGCATGATTTAGGAGTCAGATGTGCAGATTATCCTGGTCGATCCGCGCCTGAAACAGGCGCGGACGATAACGCTGTCCCCGCGCATGCTCGTGGTCGCCACGGTGGGCCTGGTGACGGCCGTCCTACTGGCGGTCATTGGCCTGTATGTTGTGACCTTCCGCGCCGGTGCCGAGATCCGGCTGCCGCTGATCCACGACCTGGCCGCCTCTGTGGCGCGCGAGGAAATGGCCCGCCGCGAGCAGTTCATGCGGGAAAACGTGGCCGCCATGGCGCGCAAGCTGGGCGAGATGCAGGCGCAGCTGATGCGGCTTGACGCGTTGGGTGAGCGGGTGTCCAAGCTCTCCGGCATCCGCCCCGAGGAGTTCAACTTCAAGGAGTTGCCCGGTCGCGGTGGCGCCGCACCGACCAACGGCCGCGCATTGACCATTGAGGAACTTGATGCCGAGTTGCAGCGCATCTCCAAGGGCGTCGAGGCGCGCTCGGACTACATGAATGTGATCGAGTCCGAGCTGGTGGACGCGCAGGTGCGCCGCGCGTTGCTGCCGCAGAACACGCCGGTCAGCGAGGGTTTTGTCGGCTCGGGCTTTGGTATGCGGACCGATCCGTTCACCGGGCAGGTCTCGATGCACTCGGGCCTGGACTTCGCGGCACCTGTTGGCACGCCGATTTTCGCGGCTGCCGGTGGCGTGGTCGCCAGCGCCGAGGTGCATCCGGCCTACGGCAAGACCGTGGTCATCGACCACGGCAATGACTTGTCCACGCTGTATGCGCATGCGTCGCGCTTCGACGTGAAGCCTGGCGACATCGTGCGCCGTGGTCAGAAGATTGCCGCGGTCGGCAACACCGGCCGCTCCACCGGCCCGCACCTGCATTTTGAGGTGCATCTGAAGGGCCAGCCGCAGAATCCTTCGCGCTTCCTTGCCCAGCAGAGGGACGGTTCGCCCTTTGGGCCGATCGCGGCCTCTCCCTCGCCACGCAAGGTCGACGTGCGGGGGCTTGCAGCCGCGGCGGGCGCCACCAAGTAGGCCATTGAGCCTGCCTGGGGCCAAGGTCCCGATGCAATAAACTCCCCCTGTCTGGCGCCGCGCACGGCCCGGCTTGCGCTTTGGCCGGATCCGGCGGCTCGTTTGCACGTCTGGCGCGTCGCGCGCAGACGCTTGATTTCATTGCTAATCCTGGTGCGCTGGCCCGGTCGCACCGCCCGAATTCGGCCCGCCCCGATGATCTCTGGATTCCTGACCCGCATTTTCGGCAGCCGCAATCAGCGGGTGCTCAAGCAATATGGCCGCACGGTCGAAGAGATCAATGCGCTGGAGCCCGGCATCAAGGCGCTGGGCGACGAGGCGCTCAAGGCCAAGACCGTCGAGTTCAAGGAGCGCCTGGGAAAGGGCGAGACCCTGGACGATCTGCTGCCAGAGGCGTTTGCCGTCGTGCGCGAGGCAGCTCAGCGCACGCTGGGCATGCGTCACTTTGACGTGCAGCTCATCGGCGGCATGGTGCTGCATGCCGGCAAGATCTCCGAGCAGCGCACCGGCGAGGGCAAGACGCTGACGGCGACGCTGCCGGTGTACTTGAATGCACTGGCCGGAAAGGGCGTGCACCTGGTGACGGTCAACGACTATCTGGTGACCCGCGACGCCGAGTGGATGGGCCGCGTCTACAACTTCCTTGGCATGACGGTCGGGACCATCGTCAGTCAGCAGTCGACCGAGGACAAGCGGGCCGCCTACGCGGCCGATATCACTTACGGCACCAACAACGAGTTCGGCTTCGACTACCTGCGCGACAACATGGAGTACAGCGCGGTCGACAAGCGGCAGCGCGGGCTGTACTACGCGATCGTCGACGAGGTGGACTCGATCTTGATCGACGAGGCGCGCACGCCGCTGATCATCTCCGGTCCGGCGGAGGATCACACCACCTTGTATCAGGCGATGAACGAGGTGCCGCCGCTGCTGACGCGGCAGGCCGACGAGAAGGCCGAGGGCGACTTCTGGGTCGACGAGAAGGCGCACCAGGTGCATATCAGCGAGTCCGGTCACGAGAAGATCGAGAGGGTGCTCGTGAGCAAGGGCCTGCTCGCCGAAGGCGAGAGTCTGTATGCGCCGCAGAACATCGTGCTGATGCATCACCTGAATGCCGCGCTGCGCGCCCACCATCTGTTCCACCGCGATCAGCACTACGTCGTGCAGAACGGCGAGATCATCATCGTCGACGAGTTCACCGGCCGCCTGATGGCAGGCAGGCGCTGGAGCGAGGGCCTGCACCAGGCGGTCGAGGCCAAGGAGAAGGTGCAGATCCAGTCCGAGAACCAGACCTACGCGTCGATCACCTTTCAGAACTACTTCCGGATGTACGAGAAGCTGGCCGGCATGACCGGCACCGCGGACACCGAGGCCTACGAGTTTCAGGAGATCTACGGGCTCGAGACGGTGGTGGTGCCGACCCACCGGCCAATGGTGCGGCTGGACCAGCAGGACAAGATCTACCGCACCATCAAGGAAAAGCACGCCGCGATCATCGCCGACGTGAAGGAGTGCTACGCACGCGGCCAGCCCGTGCTGCTGGGCACGACCTCGATCGAGAACTCCGAGCTGCTGTCGTCCCTGCTGAAGAAGGAAGGGCTGCCGCATCAGGTGCTCAACGCCAAGCAGCACGCCAAGGAGGCCGAGATCGTCGCGCAGGCCGGCCGGCCCAAGATGATCACGATCGCCACCAATATGGCCGGCCGTGGAACCGACATCGTGCTCGGCGGCAATGTCGAGAAGCAGGTGCAGTTCCTCGAGGCGGATCCGGCCCTCGATCAGGCGATCAAGCAGCAGAAGGCCGCCCAACTGCGCGGCGAGTGGCAGTCGCTGCACGAGCAGGTGGTGGCCGCCGGCGGCCTGATGATCATCGGCTCCGAGCGGCACGAAAGCCGCCGCATCGACAACCAGCTGCGCGGCCGCTCGGGCCGCCAGGGCGACCCGGGCGAATCGCGCTTTTATCTGTCGATGGAAGACCCGCTGTTGCGCATCTTCGCCGGCGACCGCATGAAGTCGATCATGGACCGGCTGAAGATGCCGGAGGGCGAGGCGATCGAGGCCGGCATGGTGAGCCGCTCGATCGAGACCGCGCAGCGCAAGGTCGAGGCGCGCAACTTCGACATCCGCAAGCAGCTGCTCGAGTATGACGACGTGGCCAATGACCAGCGCCGCGAGATTTACCGGCTGCGCAACGACATCCTGGAGAGCAAAGACCTGTCCGAGACGCTCACCAACCTGCGCCACGGCTACTTCACGGATCGCTTCCGCACGCATGTGCCGGCCGAGTCGGTGGCCGAACAGTGGGACCTCGCAGGTCTGCAGAACGCGCTGACCACGGACTGGCAGATCAACCTGCCGATGAAGCAGTGGGCCGACGAGGACGACAGCCTGACCGACGATGATCTTCTGGACCGGCTGCTGAAGACCGTGGACGAGGTGTACACGGGCAAGGTTGCGCAGGTGGGGGCGGAGAACTTCGCGGGCTTCGAGCGCTCGATCCTGCTGCAGATGCTCGACCAGCACTGGCGCGAGCACCTGGCCGCGCTCGATCACCTGCGCCAGGGCATCCACCTGCGCGGCTATGCGCAGAAGCAGCCCAAGCAGGAGTACAAGCGCGAGGCCTTTGATCTCTTTGGCACGCTGATCGACCGCGTGCGTGCCGATGTGGTCAAGGTGCTGATGAACGTTCGCATCGAGACGCGCGAGGAGATCGAGCGCGCCGAACAGCGCATCGAGGCCGAGGCCGAGCGCCGCGCGGAAGCTGCCCGTGCACAGCACACCGAGTTCGCGCCCGCCGTGGCGATGGCCGCGGAGGCCCCCGATGTCGAGCCCCTGACGCTGCCCGAGCCCGCCGAGACCAAGGCGCAGCCGATGCGTCGCTTCGGCGACAAGATCGGCCGCAATGATCCCTGCCCCTGCGGCTCAGGCAAGAAGTACAAGCAGTGCCATGGTCGGCTGGGCTAGTCGCCAGTCGACCATGGCACGTTCTGCCTGATTTGAAGCAATAGGGCTTGCCGACCCCCTTCCGGACTCCGGGTCCACGTCAGTCCTTGACGCTTATCTCTGAAGACGCATGAGGGGCGTGCTGGCTGCTCCCGTGCAACTCTTCCTTCGTTCGACCGACTGCCATACTTGCGGCCTGACTTCCGATTGCATTGCCATGCCCGTCAATCTGAGCGCACCCGATCCAGCTTTCCTCCACCCCGTCGCCGGCGTCGAACTCGGCTGGGCCGAGGCGGGGATTCGCAAGACCAATCGCAAGGATCTGTTGCTGGTGCGTATTGCGCCGGGCAGCGCGGTGGCGGGTGTGTTCACGCAAAACCGCTTCTGCGCCGCGCCCGTGCAGGTGTGTCGCGCGCATCTGGACATTGGCCGCGGCGTTCGCGCGCTGGTGATCAACACGGGCTGCGCCAATGCGGGCACCGGGGAGCCGGGCCTGGCCGCGGCGCGCGCGAGTTGTGACGCGGTCGCGCAACTGCTTGGCTGCGAGGCGGTGCAGGTGCTGCCGTTTTCCACCGGCGTGATCATGGAACCGCTGCCGGTCGACAGGCTCATTGCCGGATTGCCGCAGGCGGAGGAGCGCTTGGCCCCGACCCACTGGGCGCAGGCGGCCGAGGCGATCATGACGACGGACACATTGCCGAAGGCCGCATCGCTCAAGACGCAGATCGGCAAGCACGAGATCACGGTGACGGGCATCTCCAAGGGCGCCGGAATGATCAAGCCGAACATGGCGACCATGCTCGGCTTCGTCGCGACCGACGCGGCGATCGCGCCCGCCTTGCTGCCGCGCCTGGCGCGGCAAGTGGCCGATGTCTCTTTCAACCGGGTCACCGTCGATGGCGACACCTCGACCAACGACTCGTTTGTCGTGATCGCCACGGGCCAAAGTGGCATGCCGACGATCGACTCGGTCAATGACCCGCGCCTGCAGCAAGTCACGCAGGCGGTGACGCAGGTCGCGCAGCGTCTGGCGCAAGCCATTGTTCGCGACGGCGAAGGTGCGACCAAGTTCATCGAGATCGTCGTCGTAGGCGCGCTGGACGAGCGCGAGGGCGCGCAGGTGGGGTACGCGGTGGCGCATTCACCGCTGGTCAAGACGGCGTTCTTTGCCTCGGACCCGAATCTCGGCCGGATCCTCGCGGCGGTGGGCAATGCCGGGATTGCCGATCTCGATGCCGATACGGTGCAACTGCACCTGAACGACGTCTGGGTGGCGAAAAATGGCGGTCGGCATCCCGCGTATCGGGAGGAAGACGGCCAGCGCGTGATGCGGGGCAGCGAGATCGTGGTGCGCATTGAGCTGGGCCGCGGCCAGGCGTGCGCGGTCGTCTGGACCTGTGACCTTTCGCACGACTACGTCTCGATCAACGCCGACTATCGCAGCTAGCCAACTTCCCATGGACGAGGCCGCACTGCGAGAACTGGCCACCGTGCTGGCGCGCCTGGCGCCGCTGCTGCCGCCCGCGCATTCGGAGCCGGACTGGACGGCGCGCGCATTTCGCTGGCGCCGCCGGCAGTACCTGGGCGTGCATCTGGGGCGGCTCGAAGCGGTGCGCCACGTCGCCTCGATTGCCGCCGCTGACTTGCAGCACGTGGACACGCAGAAGGCGGCGCTCCTCGCGAACACCGAACAGTTCGTGCGCGGCCTGCCGGCCAACAACGCGCTCCTCACGGGTGCCCGTGGCACGGGAAAGTCCTCGCTGATCCGCGCCTGCCTCGAACACTTTGCAGACGAGGGCCTGCGGCTCATCGAAGTCGACAAGCACGATCTGGTCGATCTGCCCGACATCGTCACGCAGGTGGCAGCACGGCCCGAGCGCTTCATCGTCTTCTGTGACGACCTGTCGTTCGAGGAGGGCGAGTCGAGCTACAAGGCGCTGAAGGCCGTGCTCGACGGGTCGGTCGCGGCGGCCAGCGAGAACGTGCTCATCTATGCCACGTCCAACCGGCGCCACCTGATGCCCGAGTACATGCGCGAGAACCTCGCGGCCACCTACCAGGACGATGGCGAGATCCACCCGGCCGAGACAGTGGAAGAGAAGGTCTCGCTGTCGGAGCGCTTTGGCTTGTGGCTGTCGTTCTATCCGTTCCGGCAGGACGACTATCTCGACATCGTGGGCCATTGGCTGCGGCACCTTGGCGCGAGCGACGCGCAGGTCGAATCGAGCCGAACAGAGGCGCTGCAGTTTGCCCTGCAACGCGGCTCGCGTTCCGGTCGTGTCGGGCTGCAGTTTGCGCGCGACTTTGCCGGTCGCCACGGGCTGCGCCGTCCGCACGCGAGGCAACGATAGGGCCGCGCAAGACAACCGAGGTCGCGGTTGGTGTGCTGCTGCGGCCTGATGGCGCCGTGCTGCTCGCCGATCGTCCTGCGGGCAAGCCCTACGCTGGCTACTGGGAGTTTCCGGGCGGCAAGATCGAGCCCGGCGAGGACGTGCAGCAGGCGCTGGCGCGCGAACTGCATGAAGAGCTGGGTATCGACATCGGGCCGGCGCGGCCATGGTTCGTCTTCGAGTACGACTACCCGCACGCCTACGTGCGCCTGCACTTTCGTCGCGTCTACGACTGGCGCGGCGCGCCGCACGCGCGCGAGGGCCAGCAGCTCGCGTTCTTCGATCCCACAGACGAACTGCCCCAACCTCTCTTGCCCGCAGCCGTGCCGGCGTTGCGCTGGCTCACGTTGCCATCGGTGTGCGAATGGTTGGAGGCCGGCGCGCTTGGTGTTGACGCTCTCCTGGCGCACTTGGATGCGCGGCTCGCGCAGGGCCTGCGGATGGTGTTGCTGCACGAGCCGAATCAAGCGCAGGCGGCGATCGATGGACTGCTTGCCGCCGTGCTGCCGCGCTGTCGCGCCCACGGCGCGCGCGTGCTGGTGTGCAGCACGCAGGGCCGGCCCATGCAGGACGCTGACGGAATGCTTCTGATGCCGGACGCACTCGCCGATCTGGTCGCACGTCCGTCGGCGCCGTGGCTCGGCGCGATGGTGCGCGACGCCACCGATCTGGCGCAGGCCGCGCGTGTCGGCTGTGACTTCGTGATGGCCGGCCCGGTGCTTCCGTCGGCCGATGCGGTCGGCGCCATCACGCTTGGCTGGCATGGCTTCAGTGCCCTGGCGTCGACCACCCCGTTACCGGTGTATGCCATGGGCGGCGTGGCAACGACTGACCTGGACCGCGCGCAGCACGCGGGCGCGCATGGTGTTGCCGTCAGCAGCGCCGTGCCCCGGCTCAGCGCTGCCTGACCTCGTCGGATGCAGGCTGCTGGGCCGGGTCGGTGGGATCAACAGGACTGCCGGGGATCACGTGGCGCTCCGAGGCCCAGTCACCCAGGTCGATGGTGCGGCAGCGCTCCGAGCAGAACGGACGGAAGCGCGAGGCCTCGGTCCACGGAACGGCCGTGCCGCAGACTGGGCAGGCGACGGTCTTGGCCATTCTTAGAACGAGCAGAGGCTCAATTCGAACGGGATGTCGCGCTCGACCGGGCGGGGCTTGACGTCGCGGTCCGCGGCCGTGAAGCGGATCCACAGCATGTACTTGTTGGCGCTGATCTCGGGAACGGCCGCGAGATCGGCCGCGACACGCACCTGCAGCATCGCGTACGTCCGGCCCTGCAGCATCTGCTGGAACTGACCTTGCCCAGCGACTTGGCTTGAACGATGGCTGGTCTCGCGCAGCATCTTGAGCACAATGGAAGTACCGGAGACGTACTGTGACAGCGGCCGCACCCATTGCTGCAGATCGGCATTGCGTTGCGCAACGTCGCCCATCAGCCAGGCGTGATACGAGGGCAGGTCGAACTCGCAGGTCCCGCCCGGAATGCCGGCGCGGCTGCGAATGCTGGTGAGCCACTCGTTGTCGCGCAGGTGCTGGCCTGCCTTGCCGGGCGTGGCGTTCAGTGCACGCTGCGCCTGCTCGATTTCGCGGAGCACATGGTCGAGGGCATCCTCGGCGACCTGCGGGTTGTTGCGCAACGCGGTGAGCGCTTGCTTGTGACGCTCCAATTCTTGCAGCAGATCGCTCTTCAGATCCGCCCGTGCGGTGACTTCGAGAATCTCGAACAGCGTGAGCAGCGCGGTGTGATGGCAGTACGGATGCTCCTGCGCGCAGAAGTAACCGAGCTTCTCGAACACGTCTTCCAGGCGCAGCAGGGTGCGCACGCGCTCCGAAAACGGGTACTCGTACAGCACCATGCGCTGCTCTGTGGCCATCGCTGCGTCATCTCCTCGCCCGCGATACTAACGCGCGCCTCGCACGGCGCTGCCCGTTGCCAGCGCAAGGTAGGTCGCATGCAGCCGAGCGACGCGCGCGGACACCAGATTCAGGCTCCCGCCGTTGAACAGCACATCCTGTGCCGCGGCCAGCCGACGTGACCGGCTTGCCTGCTGGGCGATGATCGATTGCACCTGCGCGGCGGCCAGCGCCGAACGGTGCATCACGCGCCGCACCTGCTCATGAGCCGGACAATCAACGAGCAGGACGCGGTCGACGCGCCGCAGCCAGTCGCCGGACTCGATGAGCAGCGGAATCGCGAACACCACATACGGCGCGCCGGACTCGGTCTTGCTCCGCGCCTGATCGAGCGCGGCTTGGCGCACCAGCGGATGCACGATCGCCTCCAGTTCGCGCTTGGCGGCAGCATCGGAGAACGCCAGGCTGCGCATGGCGGCCCGATCGAGCGCACCATCCGGCGCGATCATGGCCGCGCCAAACCGGGCGCGAATCGACGCTATCGCCGCGCCAGCGGGCGCGGTGACCTGATGGGCCAGCCGGTCGGCATCGACGACGGCCGCGCCGGCCAGCTCGAGCTGGCCGGCGACGAGTGACTTGCCGCTGCCGATGCCGCCGGTGAGTCCGACGGCAAAGTACGCACGCTCAGTAGCCAAGAAAGCGCGCGGCCAGGGGCTGGCCCGCCAGCAAGGTGATGAAACCGGCGGCTGCCAGGTAGGGTCCGAAAGGGATCGGGATGTCGCGGCCGCGCCGCGCTAGAAGCATCAACACCGCGCCGACCACCGCGCCGACCACCGAGGACATGAGCACGATGGGCAAGAGCATCTTCCAGCCCAGCCAGGCGCCGAGTGCGGCGAGGAGCTTGAAGTCGCCGTAACCCATGCCCTCCTTGCCGGTGGCCAGCTTGAACAGCCAGTAGATCGACCAGAGGATGAGATAGCCGGCAGCCGCTCCCACGACGGCGTCCTGAAGCGGGACGAAGACGCCGTAGACATTGGCAAGCAGCCCGACCCAAAGCAGCGGCAAGGTGAGGCTATCGGGCAGAAGCGTCGTGTCGGCGTCGATGAAGGTCAGCGCGATGAGTGTCCAGGTGAAGAGCAGCGCCAAGGCGCCCGCCCAGCCAAAACCGAAGTGCCACGCGACCAGCGCGGAGAGCAGCGCCGACAGCGCCTCGACGATCGGATAGCGCGGCGAGATGCGCACGCTGCACCTGGCGCACTTGCCACGCAGCATGAAGTAGGACAGCACCGGGATGTTGTCGACGACACGCAGCGCCGCCTTGCACTCCGGGCAATGCGAGTTTGGCACCCACAGGTTGTAGACCCCCTGCTCGCCAACTTCACGCCCCTCGAGCTCGGCGCACTGGGCACGCCACTCGGTCTCCATCATCTTGGGCAGGCGATGAATGACAACATTCAGAAACGAGCCGACGACGAGACCGACAAAAGTCGCGCCAAGGAGGAAGAGTGCGTCCGGCGACACGTTGGAGTCACCGACGCCGCAGAGGCGTCGGCGCGCGAAAGCGTTAGACGACCTGACCGAGCTTGAAGATCGGCATGTAAATGGCGACAACGATGCCGCCGATGATGACGCCGAGCACGACCATGATCATTGGCTCGATCAGACTCGCCAGCGCATCCACCGTCTCGTCGACCTCGCGCTCGTAATAATCGGCAACCTTTTGCAGCATCGAATCGAGTGAACCCGACTCCTCGCCGATGCCCGTCATCTGCACGGCCATGTTCGGGAACACGCCCGTGTTCTGCATCGACTGTGCAAGGCTGGTGCCAACGTTCACTTCGTTTTGGATCTGCTTGGTGGCCTCCTTGTAGACCGCGTTACCGGCGGCGGGGCCAACGGAGTCGAGCGCCTCAACGAGCGGCACGCCTGCAGCGAAGGTTGTCGCGAGGGTGCGGCTCCAGCGTGCCACCGACGCCTTCACCATCAGATCACCAATCACGGGCGGCTTCAACAAGAGTCGATCGACCAGCATTTGCACCTTGGGCGAGCGCTTCCAGGAGGCATACAGGAAGTAGAGAAAGCCGCCTGTGCCGAACAACAGGACGTACCAGTACTGCACGAAGAAGTCGGACATCGCGATCACCACAAGCGTGGGCACGGGCAAATCGGCGCCAAAGCTTGTGAACACGCTCTTGAACGACGGGATCACGAAAATCATGATGATCGCCGTGATCAAGATCGCAACAAGAATGATCGCGGTCGGATAAAACAGCGCCTTCTTGATCTTACCTTTCAGGGCGAGCGTCTTTTCCATATAGATCGCCAGGCGATCGAGCAGCGTTTCCAAGATACCCGCCTGCTCGCCAGCGGCCACTAGATTGCAGAACAGTGCGTCGAAGTAGATCGGGTACTTGCGAAACGCCTGGTTAAGGCTGGTGCCGGTCTCCACATCCATCCGGATATCGTTCAGCAAGCGCGTCATCGACGGATTGGAGTGGCCCCGTCCAACGATGTCGAAGCATTGCATGAGCGGCACGCCTGCTTTCAGCATGGTGCACAGCTGCCGGGTGAACAGCGCAAGATCCTTCTCGGTGATCTTGCGGCCACGCGCGAAGCGTTGCTTCTTGATCTTGGTGGCCATGATGCCGCGCCGGCGCAACGACGCTGCAACAACAGACTCGCCACCGGCCCGCATCTCGCCCTTGATGACGCGTCCCTGCTTGTCCTTGCCCTCCCATTGGAACAGCCCCTCGCGGACGGCCTCACGCGGGCGAGCGATCACTCCGGTTGCCATTGAAACACTCCGTCCTTATTCGTTGGTACAGCCGAGAACTTCTTCGATCGAAGTCATGCCCTGTTTGACCTTGCGCAGACCAGATTGGCGCAGGTCACTCACGCCATCGCGCTGCGCTTGCTGAGCAATCTCAAGCGAGCTTCCGCCCCGCAGGATGATCTGTTGGATGGCCTCGCTGATCGGCATGACCTGGTAGATGCCCACCCGTCCCTTGTACCCGCTGTTCTTGCAACGCTCGCAGCCCACCGGCTTGTACGGAACCCAGCTGCCATCGAAATCCTGTGCCTTGAAGCCCGCGGCCAGCATCGCCTCGCGCGACAACTCCGTGGGTTGCTTGCAGGCGCACAAGCGTCGGGCCAGGCGCTGCGCCGTGATGAGGATGATCGAGGAGACGATGTTGAACGCTGGCACGCCCATGTTAGCCAGGCGTGTCAGTGTTGCCGGCGCATCGTTGGTGTGCAGTGTCGACATCACCATGTGGCCGGTCTGGGCCGCCTTGATGGCGATGTCGGCCGTTTCGAGGTCACGGATCTCGCCCACCATGATGATGTCCGGATCCTGCCGCAGGAAGGACTTCATGGCGGCAGCGAAGCTGAGGCCGGCCTTGTCGTTGACGTTGACTTGGTTGATGCCCGGCAGCTGGATCTCGGCGGGGTCTTCCGCGGTCGAGATGTTGACGCCCGGCTTGTTCAAAATGTTAAGGCACGTGTACAGCGACACCGTCTTGCCACTCCCGGTCGGCCCGGTCACGAGCACCATGCCATAGGGCCGCTGGATTGCGTCCATCAGCGCCTGTTTTTGCTCCGGCTCGTAGCCCAGCGCATCGATGCCCAGCTTGGCCTGCGACGGATCCAGGATCCGCATCACCACCTTTTCGCCGAACAGGGTCGGCAGGGTGCTGACGCGAAAGTCAATGGCGCGTTGTCCGGACAGCACGAGCTTCATGCGCCCGTCCTGTGGCACACGTTTCTCGGAGATATCAAGCTTGGACACCACCTTGATACGTGTGACCAGACGCTCCTTGATCGCAAGCGGCGGCTGCGCCACCTCGCGCAGTACGCCATCGACCCGGACGCGCACGCGGTAGAACTTTTCGTACGGCTCGAAGTGCAGGTCCGACGCGCCTTCAGTGATCGCGTCCAAGAGCAGCTTCTGTAGGAAACGCACCACCGGCGCGTCATCGACCTCGGCCGCGGCTGCGTCTTCGGTAGCGTCGCCACCGTCGTCGGCGATCAGGTCGTCGAAGTTGACGTCGTCGTCGACCATGTTCTCGAGCGACTGCGCCACCGACCGCGACGCGGTCTCCACGACCTTCATCAGCTTGTCGTGTTCCACTACCACGACATCGAGCGCCAACTGCGTCTGGAATTTGACCTGATCGAGCGCCTGGAAGTTGGTCGGATCCGAGACAGCAACTGCCAGCCGGTTGCCGCGCTTGCGCAGCGCCAGGACGCGAGAGGCGCCGACCAATTTCTTGTCGATAACGTCCTTGGGCAGCTGGTCAGTATCGATCGCCGCCAGGTCGAGCAATGGGTGGCCGAATGTATCGGCCGCGAACTTGGCGACCGCGTTCGCGCTCAAGCCCGTCGTTTCGGACGAGTTCACGAGCTCGTCGATGAACAAGGTGTTGGCCTGCACGGCCTTGCGCGCCAACGCCTCCGCGCGATCCGGACGCAACTTGCCTTGCTGGACCAATGCGCGGGCCAGACCGGTCAAGGCACTTGCAGCAGAAACTGTCTGGGAGACTGCGGACATGGATAAGAGCTCAGCGACTCACGCTTCGTTTATAGCCCGCGCCACTCGCAAAGAAAGACGAAAGATAGTGCCGGTAAGCCCTTGCTTTGTAAAGTAAAGCGGCGTCGAAGCTCCCCCGTCATCGCCTGTTGGAGGGTCGGCCGAAGTGTTGAAATGACAGCCAGTTTAGGTCAAGCGAACAATGACCCATGGCCAAGAGAGGGCGCTACGACGTGGTGCAACGCGACGGGAACGCGATCAAGTGCGGGCAATGTGGTCGGGGTGAGAGGATTTGAACCTCCGACTCCTGCGTCCCGAACGCAGTACTCTACCAGGCTGAGCTACACCCCGACGGTATTCGCAGCGGCACGAGCTTGACGATCGACTAGCGATCGCGTGCGACGGCAAAGGTCGACAAGTTTATCAGAGCACGCTGATACGGCGTCTTTGGAAGAACGCTGATCGCATCTGCCGCGCTCGTTGCGAGGACATCGGCGCGCTGCTGGGCGTAGGCGATGGAGCCATTGCTGCGCACGATCTCGGCCACCTGACGAAAGTCACCGCCGCCATCGCGAATCGCCTCCTCGATCACCGCTTTTTGCGAGGTGCTCGCGCAGGACAACGCGTGGATCAGCGGTAGGGTGGATTTGCCTTCCCGCAGGTCGTCTCCCAGTCGCTTGCCCAGATCCTCCGTGTGGCCCGAGTAATCGAGCACGTCGTCAACGATCTGGAAGGCCGAGCCCAGCGCCGCGCCATAGCGCGCACAGCGCGTTTCGACCTCGGCATTTGCGCCAGAAAGCACGGCTGCGATGCGACACGCGGCCTCGAACAGCGTCGATGTCTTGCGCTCGATCACCTGCATGTAGCGCTGTTCGGTGACCGAAGGATCGTGAACGTTGAGCAACTGCAGGACTTCGCCCTCGGCGATGCGGTTGGTCGCGTCGGCCAGGATGCGCATCACGCGCAGGCTGCCCACCTCGACCATCATCTGGAACGAGCGCGAGTACAGAAAGTCGCCAACCAGTACGCTGGCGGCGTTGCCAAATGCCGCGTTGGCGGTGGCGCGGCCGCGCCGAAGGTCAGACTCATCGACCACGTCGTCGTGTAACAGCGTGGCGGTGTGGATGAATTCGATCACGGCCGCCAGTTGATGATGCCCCGCGCCCTCGTAACCCAGGCCGCGTGCGGTGAGCAGGAGCAGCGCCGGGCGCAGGCGCTTGCCGCCGGCCCCGATGATGTAGTCGGCAATCGTGCGGATGAGTGCGACGTCCGAGTCGAGCCGGGCACGAATCACGTCATCCAGCGCCGCCATGTCGGCAGCAGCCGGCGCGAGAATTTCGGGCAGCGTGGGCGGGGCGGGCAGCGCGGTTGCAGGAAGCACTGGGGACTTTGGGGCTGGCTTGCCGTCATGCGGGCGCCGAAGTGGTGCCCAGGGCAGCGAACTCCGCCGGATTATAGGGAGGCAGCAGGGAGGCGGGCTGGCGCGCCGGCTTGACTGATGTCTGCGCCGCGCGCGGACCGTGACCGGCCACGCGAGCGGCGATGAATTTGACCGGCCGCCAGCGAATCTGAGACAATCCAAGGCTTTCTTGAGTTGTCGCTGTCAGTGACGGTTGGAAACTGTTTGGGGCGAGGCCACTATGGCGGCCGGCCGCTCTCGTCGGCAACTTCCTCGGCGGTTGTCATCCGCAGCACCGCTGTCACTGAAGGAGTCCAGCATGTACGCAGTCATCAAATCGGGCGGCAAACAGTACCGCGTTGCCCCGGGTGACAAGTTGAAGCTCGAAACGCTGCCGGCCGAGGTGGGCCAGAAGGTCATCCTCGGTGAAGTGCTGGCCGTCGGTGACGGGGCGGATGTCCGCGTCGGCACGCCGCTGGTCGAGGGCGCGTCGGTCACTGCCACGGTTCTGTCGCATGGCCGGCGCGACAAGATCACAATTTTCAAGATGAAGCGCCGCAAGCACTACACCAAGAACGGCGGGCATCGTCAGAACTTCACCGAAGTGCAGATCGACGTGGTCGCCTAGCACGTCGACCCGGCGAGCATCGCATCAGAGGATCAAATGGCACACAAGAAAGCAGGCGGCTCGTCGCGTAACGGCCGTGACTCGCAGGCAAAGCGGCTGGGCGTCAAGGTCTTTGGCGGCCAGGAGATCAACGCGGGCGGCATCATCGTGCGCCAGCGCGGCACCAAGTTCCATCCCGGCACCAACGTCGGCATTGGACGGGACCACACGCTCTTTGCGCTGGTCGACGGCAAAGTAGCCTTCGCCGTGCAGGGCGAAAGCAGCCGCCAGACCGTCAATGTGGTGCCGCAGGCCTAAGGTCCGCGGCGCGAGGTTGATCACTGAGCGCGGCCTTCGCGGCGCCGCCACACAAAGGCCCTGTTGCGTAGCGGCAGGGCCTTTTTCTTTGCACTGAGCAAATGAAATTCGTCGACGAAGCGAGGATCGAGGTGTCCGGCGGCCGTGGCGGCAACGGCTGCGCGTCGTTTCGTCGCGAGAAATTCATTCCCAAAGGCGGACCGGACGGCGGTGATGGCGGGCGCGGCGGCTCGGTCTGGGCCGTGGCCAACCGCAACATCAACACGCTCATCGACTACCGCTACGCGCGCAAGCACCAGGCCAAAAACGGTGAACACGGCACTGGCAGCGACTGCTACGGCGCCGCCGGCGACGACATCGAACTGCGCGTGCCTGTGGGTACCGTGATCCGCGATGAAGGCTCGGGCGTCGTCCTGGCGGACCTCGCGCAGGACGGCCAGCGCGCCCTGCTGGCCAAGGGTGGTGCTGGTGGCCTAGGCAACCTGCACTTCAAGTCGAGCACCAATCGCGCGCCGCGCCAGCGCACCCTGGGCGAGCCGGGCGAGCACCGCTTCCTGCAACTGGAGCTCAAGGTCCTGGCCGACGTCGGCCTGCTCGGCCTGCCCAACGCCGGCAAGTCCACGCTCATCGCAGCGGTGTCGAACGCGCGGCCGAAGATTGCGGATTATCCGTTCACCACGCTGCAGCCGAATCTCGGTGTGGTGCGGACCTCTGCCGAGCAGAGCTTTGTCATCGCCGACATTCCAGGACTCATCGAGGGCGCGGCCGAAGGGGCGGGTCTCGGGCACCAGTTCCTGCGGCACCTGGCGCGCACGCGGCTCTTGCTGCACGTGATCGATGTCGAGCCAATGGACGGGAGCGACCCCGTGGCCGGCGCGCGCGCCATCGTCGCGGAACTCAAGAAGTACGACGTCAGCCTGTATCGAAAGCCGCGCTGGCTGGTGATCAACAAGATCGATCTGGTGCCCGCGGAGGAGTGTGCCAAGCGACTGGCCGAGATCAAGCGCCGGCTGCGCAGCAAGGCGCCGCTTTATGCCATCTCGGGCGCGACTGGCGAGGGCACGCGCGAACTCGTGTACGCAGTGCAGCGCTTTCTGAACGAAGCGCCGGTCGAGGACGCCGGCGCGCAGGAGAACTGAGCATGCATTCGCGCTCCGTGGTGACCGATGCGCGCCGGATCGTCGTCAAGGTCGGCTCCAGCCTGGTGACCAACGAGGGGCGCGGGCTGGATCTCGAGGCCATCTCGCGCTGGGCCGGGCAGATCGCCAGTCTCATGCAGACCGGCAAGTCGGTCGTGCTCGTGTCGAGTGGTGCGATCGCCGAAGGCATGCAGCGACTCGGCTGGTCACGGCGGCCCAAGCAAGTCCACGAACTGCAGGCGGCCGCGGCGGTCGGACAGATGGGCCTGGCGCAGGCCTATGAGAGCCGCTTCGGCGAGTATGGCTGCCACAGTGCGCAGGTGCTGCTCACGCATGCCGACCTGGCCGATCGCGTGCGCTACCTCAACGCACGCTCGACGCTGTTCACCTTGCTGGCGTTCGGCGTCGTGCCGGTCATCAACGAGAACGACACCGTGGTGACCGACGAGATCAAGTTCGGCGACAACGACACGCTGGGCTCGCTCGTCACGAATCTCGTGGAAGCCGATGTCCTTGTGATCCTGACCGACCAGACCGGACTCTTCACCGCCGATCCGCGGCGTGATCCGGGAGCCCAGCTCATCGCGGATGCCCAGGCCGGCGATCCGCGCCTCGAAGAGATGGCTGGCGGCGCGGGCAGCGCGATCGGTCGCGGCGGGATGATCACCAAGGTCCTGGCCGCCAAGCGCGCCGCGCGCAGTGGTGCGCACACCGTCATTGCGTCGGGTCGTGAGCCGGATGTGCTGCTGCGTTTGACAAGGGGCGAACGCATTGGCACCCAGCTGAGTGCCGCCGTGCCGGTGCTGACGGCGCGCAAACAATGGCTGGCCGATCATTTGCAGCTGCGTGGCCGCGTCGTGCTCGACGACGGCGCGGCGCGCGCGCTGCGCAGCGGCGGCAAGAGCCTGCTGCCCATCGGCGTGACCGAGGTCCAGGGCGAGTTCGCGCGCGGCGACGTGGTCGCCTGCTTGGACACCCATGGTGCCGAGGTAGCGCGGGGACTGGTCAACTACTCCGCGGCGCAGGCGCGGCAGATCGCGCGCCGGCCCACCGCGGAGATCGAGGCCATTCTCGGGTTCATCGAGGAGCCCGAGCTGATTCACCGCGACAACCTGGTCCTCGTCTAGCCAGAGTCTCCCGCGACCGCCATGCGCGAAACTGCGGGTGAGCCGTTGGGGCGCAAGGTTATCCTCGCTGCCATGTCTGACCTGTCCCGTCAGGAAGCACTCGCCTCCCAGTTGCCTACAACGGCCGCGGCCGACCTTGCCCGTCGCTTTGGCGGGGTCGCGCGCCTGTATGGCGACGCCGCCGTGCTGCGCTTTGCCAGCGCCCACGTGGCGGTAATCGGCATCGGCGGCGTGGGATCCTGGGCCGCCGAGGCGATTGCACGCAGCGGCATCGGCACCATCACCCTCGTGGACATCGACCATATCGCCGAAAGCAACACCAACCGCCAGATCCATGCGCTGGGCGACGCGTATGGTATGGCCAAGGTGGAGGCGATGGGCGCGCGCATCCGCGCCATCAATCCGGCTGCGCGCCTGAACCTGGTCGACGAGTTCGTCACGACCGATAACGCAGCGGCGCTTCTCGCACGCGGTTTTGATGTCGTGATCGATTCCATCGACCAGGTGCAAGCCAAGGCGGCATTGATCACGCAATGTCGCGCCATGCGTGTGCCCGTTTTCACTTGCGGCGCAGCCGGGGGGAGGGTCGATCCGACGCGCATCCGCACCGACGATCTCGCGCGCGTGCAAGGCGATCCGCTGCTCGCCAAGCTGCGCTACCGACTGCGGCGAGAGCACGGCTTTCCGGCTGAATCGGCCAGCGGTCGCGTGCGCAAGTTTGGCGTGACCGCGGTCTACTCGGACGAGCCGGTCCGCAAGCCTGTGGCCGCCTGTGCCGCTGACGGCGCGCCGCATGGGCTGTCCTGTGCCGGCTACGGTTCATCGGTTACTGTCACGGCGCCAATGGGCTTTGCGGCGGCTGCGGTTGCGCTGGCGACGCTGCAGGCAACGGACTGAGCCATCAAGCGGACGGCGCTTGATGGCCGTCAAGTGCACTGGAGTGACCAGTGCCACCATGCATTCAAGGGAGTTCGCGATGTTCAAGAAGATTCTGTTGCCAACCGATGGCTCCGAGCTGTCCGACAAGGCGATCGCCGGCGCCATTCAAATGGCCTCCACCATGGGCGCGAGCGTGGTCGGCATGACCGTGGTCGAGCCGTACTCGTACTCGTCGCTGTCGGAGTACCGGCCTGAATCGTTCGACGACTATGAAGCGCGTATGGAGCAGGCGGCGCGCGAGCGCCTGGCGAAGGTCGAGGCCGCAGGCAAGACGGCCGGCGTCACGGTGACGACGAGCGTGGTGAAGTCGTTCTCGCCCTATGAGGCCATCATCGAGGCCTGCGGCAAGACTGGTTGCGACGTCATCTTCATGGCCTCGCACGGCCGCAGGGGGTTGAACGCGCTGCTACTCGGCAGTGAAACGCAGAAGGTGCTAACGCACTCCACCGTGCCAGTCATGGTGTACCGCTAGCGCGGTCACCACATGGCGGGCTATGGAGCCCGCCTGAAGGGCCGAGCGCCAATCCGACTCGATCGGGTGCGGTGCGACGGCCCTTCACCATTTTTGCGGCAACCTGTGCTTGACAGCCGCTTGCACGCAAAGCCCGACCAGCTTCTTGGCGCGATCTTCACTCCGGCACTGCGCTGGAACTGCTGCTACAGCTCGCGTAGCGAGCCCCATGGGGTGTGGCGCGCACACGCCCAACGCTACCGCGGTGCGATCGCTTAACCCGCAGCCGATGTGTCGGCACGAAATCTGGTGCGGCCCGCGAACAGATCAGCCCGTTGCAGCGCCGTCACCCGCCGCGACCGGCTGCCGTGCGTCCGCCATGCTGGCGCTGACGCGGCGCCGTGCAGAGAGTCGCTTTGCCCTCGATCAAGCGCACAGTGGCCCACGGCCGTACCGTGGGTGCGATCGACTGCCCGGAGCCCACCATGCCAGCTGCTGCCACGCCCGTTCGCCACGAGGACATTCTGGTGGGCTTCAAGCCCATCGACGATTTGCATCGCGAGTTCGAGGACATTCTCACCGCACTGAACGATCCGGCCGAGGCCGATTACGCTGAACACCTGCTGGCGCTGCACGAGCACTTGCTGCGCCACTGCGCCACCGAAGAGCGCTTCATGCAGCAGGAGAGTTACTCGCACCTGGCGCGCCACAAGCGGGCGCACGAGCAACTGTTGGAATCAGTTTCCGAGGTGCGCCGCCGCTTCGATTCTGGCGACGTCGATGCGGTGCGTCGTTACGCGGCCGATCTCATGAACTGGTTCAGCATCCACGCGCAGAGCGAGGATGCGGAGCTCGCCGGGTATCTCAGGGGCATCGGCTGAGCGACGCGGCGGCGCCAGTGCGGACGACGCAAGTGGCCTATCGCGCGGGGCAGTTCAAGCAACGGCCGGCTGCCCCATCGCCGAGAGCCAGCGCCCCGTGCGGCGCTTGTCGGTGTCAGAGGCAGCACCGAGTCTCGCCGTCAGCGCCCGGTTTTCCGGGGATGGTCTGGAAGCGCGTCGGTTGCCGGCGCACAGAGGCTGCGGGAGCGCGGCGGCGATACTGCGGAGGTCAACCGCTCAGCGTGTCAGCATGAGCAGGACGCCCAGGCTCATCGGATGGCGGCCGCATCGGTCGATGCCTGTGTCGACGCATCAGCCTCGCTGACCCACGCTCAAAGACACAGTGGCCGCAGCGCTTGGCTAAATGGTGCGCCGCTGACCGAGTTTGCGGCGGATCCAGTCGTACAGGTGGATCAGCCCGTCTTCATGCGGCGTGTGATACGGGCCGGCGTCGTCCTCGCCCGCGACCCAGAGCGCGCGACGCCCCCGATGCAAGCGCGTGCAGACTTCGGCGTCCTCCGCTGCACTTTCCGCATACGCGGCCTGATGCGCCTGAACGATCTGCGGCTCGAACGCCGTGACCTCCTCGGGGTAGTAAAACTCCACGATGTTGGTCGTGTGATCTGGGCTGCGCGGAATCAGCGTGCTCACCACGAGGCAATACGGGTACCACTCGAGCATCACGTTCGGATACAGGATGCTCCACACCGTGCCGTACTTGGGCAGCGCGCCGCCGCTGTAGGCCAGAATCGCGTCGCGGTAGCGCGCATAGTTGGGTGAGATCTGGCTTTGCAGCCCGTCCTTGATACCGAGGATCTGGTAACTCCACTCCTCGCCGAAGCGCCACTCGTAGTTGCCGGCATCGACCCACTTCTGCAAGCCAGGGTGCATGGCCTCCACGTGATACAGCTCCAGATAGATCTCTAGGAAGGTCTTCCAGTTGAAGGGCAGCTCGTCGATCTGCGCGCGGTCGAACACGTAGCCGCTGAAGTCGTAGTCGGCTGCCAGCGAGAAGTCAGCCAGTGCGGCCTTGACATCCGTGGGTCCGGTAAACAGCAGGCCTTGCCAGTTCTGCAGCGTCTGCCGTGGCAAGGCGCAATCGGGGGTGCGATCAAAGTCGGGCGCACCGAGCAGCTTGCCGTTCAGGTCGTAGGTCCAGCGATGCGCCGGGCACACGAGGTTTTGCGCATTCCCACGGCCCTCCATGATGAGTGCCTGCCGATGCCGGCAGGTGTTGGACAGCAGAGCCACGCCCTCGGGGCCGTCTGCATTGCGTACCAGCAGCTTGCCGTGCTCGGTCCACGGCAAGGTCATGTAGTCGCCGACCTCCGGCACCATCAGCGCATGTCCGGCATAACCAGGGCCCTGCTTGAAAATGAGCCCGCGCTCGCGCTCGAACCACGCCGGATCGAAGTACCAGCCGATCGGCAGCGGTGGCGTGCGATCGATGAGGCCCGTGTCCAGGTTGGAGCGGCGGCTGATGGCGTCCGGAGCGATCATGTCGGCAATGGGATGAAATTCTTCAAAAAACCATCCTGTGCAGCGATGGACCTGGCGCGCAGGCATGCGCCAGCAATGCTACTGGCGCGGCAGACGGGTTGCGAGATCGCCCATGAGCTCGCGGCACCCCGTCGATCGTCCCAGCGCGCCTTGTCGCGACATGGTCTTCGGCTCGATCCCGCACCTGCGCTGGTGGACTGGCTCGTTTACAAATCTTTACAGAGCGCACAACGCAGGGCAATGCGTTGCCCCCAAAGTCTGACCTGGGCCCGACGCCTTGATCCAAAGAACGACCGATCTTCAATTTCCCCAAGGTACTGCCATGAGCGACAAGTCCACCAAAGAGACGTACCCGTCTCCGGCGGCATCCAAAGCCACTTCGGCATCGACGTCCGAGCGCCCCAGCCGCTGGCGTCGCTTCACTCTGGCGGGTGTGGCGGTGGCAGCCACCGCGGCAGCTGCCGCCGCCTTCAGCTGGCACGGGCGGGCCGAAGCGCACGGCTTCGGCAAGATGCACGGCGCCGGCGGTTGGCACGACGCCGACCCGGCAGCGATGGGCCGCAAGCTCGACGCCATGGTCGCCTGGACGCTGTCCGACGTCGACGCAACACCCGAGCAGCGCGAGCGCATCGGCACGATTTTCAAGGGCGCAGCAAACGACCTGATGCCGCTGCGCCAGACGCACCGGCAGGCCCGTCAAGAGTCGCTGCAACTGTTCGCGGCGCCGACGCTGGACCGGGCGCGGCTCGAGTCGCTGCGCGTGGAACAGATGCAACTGGGCGAGACCGCCTCGCGCCGCCTGCTGCAGGCGATGGCCGACGCGGCGGACGTACTCAACCCCGAGCAGCGCGCCAAGCTGGTGGCCAAATGGTCCGAGCGTCGTCGCTGGCGTGGCTGAAGGCCGGCATGATCTTCGCCGTGACCACTGCCCATCCCCTCGCCCCCCACGCTCCGGCGGGCAATCGGTCGCGGCAGCTTTCTGGCGTCGGAGTCGATACCATTGACCGCATGCAGCGCGTCCTGTTGATCGACGACGACGCCCGCCTGTCGGCCATGGTGCGCGACTACCTGCGTGCAGCGGGGCTGGAGGTCATGCTGGCGCCCGACGGCGCCCGGGGCATGGCCGCGCTCGACGCGGCGGGCAGCACACCGATCGACCTCGTGCTACTCGACCTCATGCTGCCCGATGCCGACGGCCTGGACCTATGCCGCCGCATCCGTGCCCGGCGCGACGCGGCGGCGCAGCTGCCGATCGTGATGCTGACCGCCAAGGGCGACCCCTTCGATCGCGTGGTGGGCCTGGAGATCGGCGCCGACGACTACGTCTCCAAACCGTTCGAGCCGCGCGAACTGCTGGCGCGCATCCGTGCCGTCCTGCGCCGGCAGGGCGGCGCGCTTGCCGCCAGCGTCCTGCGTTTCGGCAAGCTGGAGATCGACCGCGACGCGCGCGGCATCCGCATCGATGGTGAGCCGCGCAGCCTCACCTCGCACCAGTACGATCTGCTGTTGGTGCTGGCCGAGCGGGCCGGCCGTGTGCTGTCGCGCGAACAGTTGATGGACCTGGTTGGCAGCGACGGTCGCACCAGTGACCCGGCCTTCGATCGGTCGATCGACGTGCACATCGCACGCATCCGCAGCGCCATTGAGGACGACGTGCGCGCGCCCAAGCGCATCATCACGGTACGCGGCGCGGGTTACGTCTTTGCCCGGCAGCAGGACTGAGGACTCCGCGTTTGGCAGCAGCCGGTCACGGTGAATGCGAGCCCCGGCTCGCGAGCACAGGACGTCTTTACTGGCGGATCTGGCTGGCGGTGCTTGCCAGCCTTGCCCTGTTCGCGGTCATGGTGGCGGGCGCGTGGAAGCTGTTTTCCGAGCGGCCGTACAACACGCAGCAGCAGATTTTCGCTGAGCTCGCCGCCGGGGTGCTGCCGCCACCGGGCGCGCCAGCCAGCGATGTCAAGGCGGCGCTGGATCACTGGAAGGTCAAGCTGCGCAGCGACCTTGCGCTGTTTGCCGGGGACGGCACGCCGCTGGGCGCGACCAGCGAGCTGATGCCCGCGCCGCCGGTGGGCAGGCCGGCCGATGACTGGGTCGGCAACGCGCATGGCATGGCGTTCTCGATGCATCTTCCGGACGGCCGATTCTTGCTCTCTCGACGTTTGTACGGCCCGCGGCCTGCGCCGCTCGGGCTGCTCGGCATCCTGGCGCTGGTTGCACTGGCCGTCGGTGTCGGCACCTACCCGGTGGTGCGCCGCCTGACGCGCCGGCTCGAGCGCTTGCAGGCCAGCGTGGACCGGCTCGGTCGCGGCGATCTGTCCGCGCGCGTCTCAGTGCATGGGCATGACGAAGTGGCGCGTCTGGCGCGCAGCTTCAACACGGCCGCCGCCCGGATCGAGCAGCTGGTCGGCTCGCATCGACTGCTGCTGGCCAACGCGTCGCACGAGTTGCGCTCGCCGTTGGCACGCGTCCGCATGGCGGTCGAGATGCTGCAGGCGGTGCCACGGCAGTCGCCGCAGGCCGCGCAGTTGCAGCGCGATGTCGGCCGCGACATTGCCGAGCTTGACGCGCTGATCGACGAGATTCTGCTGTCGGCGCGGCTTGAGGCCGCCGATTCGCGCAGCGGCTTTGCGCCGCTCGATCTGGCGGCCCTGTGCGCCGAGGAGTGCGCGCGTGCCGGCAGCGGCTTCGAAGCCGTTGCGCGCGTGCAGCCGCCGGACCCGTTCGTGCTGCGTGGCGATGCCCGCCTGCTCAGGCGCACGCTGCGCAACCTGCTGGAGAACGCGCAGCGCTACGGCGCCGGCTCGCCGGTCGAGGTGACGCTGGAGCGTACGGTCGATGCGATCGTGCTCAACGTGTGCGACCGCGGCCCCGGTGTCACTGCCGCCGAGCGCGAGCGGATATTCGAGCCGTTCTATCGGCCGGCGGGCACGCTCGAGACCGCCGGTGGCGTCGGCCTGGGCCTCGCGCTGGTTCGCAAGATCGTGCAGCAGCACGATGGACAGGTGGCCTGCCGCCCGCGCGAGGGTGGCGGCTCATGCTTCGAGGTTCGCCTCGGCGTCGTCGCCTGAGGTGACAAGCGCGTGCCTCAGTACAGGCGCTGCGCGACGACCTCTGTCACCCACACGATCTCGCAGTCGCGATCGCCGGCAGTGCCCCACGTGTTGGCCACCTGCCCGCTCGGGTAGCGCACGTTTACGAGCAGGCCGCGCAGTGTCACGAGCTCGCCGATCTTCAGGCGCGTGATTCGGCCCTCGATCTCCTTGGTGGCCGGGATCACGTGGACGTTGGTCAGATACGGCGCGAGACGCGGCCAGCGTTGCTGACCGGCCTCGCCGCGCGGCCGCCAATTGAGCCAGCGGCCGCCCAATGCGCCGTCGTGCGAGTACGTGAGCAGCTCGACGTTCGCGCCGTCGGTCATCGGTCCGTAGCCCAAGCCGATGTCGTGAGTGGATGAGCGCAGCCCAGGCACCCGGTTGCTCAGGCCCTTGCCTGGCGTAAATCGCTCCATGTGCAAATTGCGGCCGCGCGTCTCGAAGTGCGCCACCGGTTGCAGCGTCTCCCCTGCGTTGCCGCGCAGCGCGCCCTGTTCCCCGGCCCGCAGAGGCTGCACGAGATAGACGCCGGTGTCGCTGCGGCCCGCCGGCACGTCGACGTGGCCGGGCCGGTCCATCCAGGCCGACACGCCGCCGACGAGTGCGATCAGCAGCGCAACCGCAGCGAGCATGTCGTTGCGCAGCGTCACGCGTGTTACGCCAGCCCGTTTGCGCGCGCGCGCGCGCGGCGGTCTGCTGGGGCGTCAGACCGCTCTCGAACATGTCGGACCAGCGTGGATCGTCCAGCCGGTCGTGGGCACGCATCACGCCCCAGCCGAGTTCAGTGCACACGGCAGCCAGCCACTCGAAAAACGTCATCCGCGCCTCCACTTGACCTTGGCGGACGATGTTACTAAGCTTTGCGAAAGTATTGTCAGCTTGCGTACTGGCAGGTCGGATGGCGGAAGAACGAAGCCACCAGGTCGGGGAGTTTCTGCAATCTGCGCAGCGCCCCCAGGACCCGTTGCTTCAGCTGTGCCTTGGTTTGCGGCACTTTCTTGGCGACCGCCTGTTTGACGTGACCTCACACCAGTTCATCCGGATTCAACTCGGGCGAGTACGGC
>JADCGX010000063.1 GCA_020248785.1 Burkholderiales bacterium
CAGTCAACGGCCGCCCGGGGGCGGCGTTAGTGACCGAACGGGCCGGGCAAACCTGCGTCCGGTTAGGGTGTAGCCGGTGAAGTCGAACTCATGGAGGACAAGTCAATGATGAAGCACATGTTGATGGCCGCCTGTCTGGCGCTGCCGCTGGCGGCCGTGCAGGCCGAGGAGAAGAAGCACTCGCCCGCCCAGGCGGCGCAGCAGGAAAAAATGGCGGCCTGCAACAAGCAGGCCGGCGAAAAGAAGCTCAGCGGGGACGAGCGCAAGCAGTTCATGAGTCAGTGCCTGTCCGCCGCCGGCGTGCCGGCCGCCAAGGGCGAGCACAAGATGACCCAGCAGGAGAAGATGGCGGCCTGCAACAAGCAGGCCGGCGACAAAGCCCTGAAGGGCGACGAGCGCAAGGCCTTCATGTCGAAGTGCCTAAGCGGCTGAGCGGCTGAGCGGCTACGCCGGTGAACGCGCGCGCCGGCGGACCAGCGCCTCGGCACCGGGGCAGTTAAGGGGCGCAATGCGCCCCTTTTCGCCGCCCCCGCCCAAACTCAGCAGCGCAGCTTGCGTGCCAGAATTCGTGCATGCGTATCGTCCTGGTGACCGGCATGTCAGGCGCCGGCAAGTCGGTGGTGATCCGGCTGCTGGAGGACATCGGCTACTACTGCGTGGACAACCTGCCGCTGCGCTTCCTGCTGGATGTGGCGCTGCACCTGGACCGCGCCGGTCACCCCGACCTTGCCGTCTCGATCGACGCCCGCTCCGAGGCCGAGCTATCCGAGCTGCCCGTTCTCCTGAAGGGCCTGCGCGAAGGCGGCCATAACATCAAGACGCTGTACCTGACCGCCTCCGACAGCGCGCTGGTCAAGCGCTACAGCGAGACGCGGCGGCGTCACCCGCTGGCTCAGCGGCTGCAGCGCAAGGACGTCGCGCGCGAGCCCACGCTGCTCGAGTCGATCCAGGCCGAACGCGAATTGCTCGCCCCGCTGGTGGGCCTCGGCCACAGCATCGATACCAGCGACCTGCACCCGAACACGCTGCGTCACTGGGTAAGGGAATTCGTTGCGGCACCGCGCGCAAACTTGACGCTGTCCTTCGAGTCGTTCGCCTTCAAGGACGGTATCCCGGTGGCGGCCGACCTGGTGTTCGACGTGCGCAACCTGCCCAATCCGTTCTACGACGCGGCGCTGCGCCCGCTCACCGGGCTCGATGCGCCAGTGGCCGACTACCTGGCCGCAGCTGCGGGGGTCACCACCATGATCGCCGACATCGGCGGCTTCATCGAACGCTGGCTGCCGGGCTATCTGGCCGATCATCGTCATTACCTGACGGTGGCGGTGGGTTGCACCGGCGGCCAGCACCGCTCGCCCTACGTGGTCGAGCAACTGGCGCGCCGTTTCCGCGGCAGCGAGCACGTGGTGGTGCGCCACCGCGCCATCCAGCGGCAGGCGCACTGAAACGGCCATGCGGATCGCGCTGTTTGCGCTGAACACGGTGCTCTTTCCGGGCGGCGTGCTGCCGCTGCGCATCTTCGAGGCGCGCTACATGGACATGGTGCGCGACTGCATGCGCACCGAGGCGCCGTTCGGGGTGTGCCTGAGCAAGCAGGGCGCCGAGGTCGGCCGCGCCGCGGCCACGGAGGGCATCGGCTGCCTGGCCCACATCGGCGGCTGGGACATGCAGCAGCTCGGCCTGCTGAACATCCGCTGCCTGGGGGGCGACCGCTTTCGGGTGATCGAGCGCACGGTGGAGGCCAACGGCCTGATCCGCGCCGAGGTCGACCTGATCGATCCCGACCAGGACAGCGCCATGGCCGACGCGCATCGGCCCTGCTCCGACCTCCTGCGCCGCGTAATCGACGACGTAAAGGCGCAAAGCCAGCGCGCGGCCGACAACGACGAGGATGTCAAGGTGCCTTTCGAGCCGCCGTACCGGCTCGACAGCAGCGTGTGGGTGGGCAACCGCCTGTGCGAGGTGTTGCCGGTGCCCCTTAAAGCCAAGCAGAAGCTGATGGAACTCGATGACGCGTACACGCGGCTCGAGATCATTACCCAGTACCTCAAGCAGCACGCGGTGCTGAAGTAGGCCACGCCCGCAGCGGATCGGCGGATGCGGCCAGCTCGGCCAGCAGGCGCTGCACCGGCGTCGGCACCGCCAGTGCTGGCTCGGCCAGGCCGAACCACTGCGCAGCACTGGGCTCCGCCGTGGCGATCGGCGACTGCGGCAGTTGCACCAGCAGGGGCGTGTACTCCAGCGTGTAGTGCGTGAAGGCATGGCGGCGTGCCGGCAGCGGCTGGACCGGCGGCGCAGCCGCCGCCAGCCGCTCGGCCGCCTGCCGTGCCGCCGCCTCTGTGTCGAACTCTGGCGGCACCCACAGGCCGCCCCACAGCCCGCTGGCCGGCCGCCGCTGCAGCAGCACCTGCGACTGCGCCAGGGCCAGCAGCCACCAGGCGCGCCGCACGCGCAGCGCGCGCGGCGGCCGCGCGGCGGGCAGCGCATCGATCCGCCCCTCCCCGCGGGCCACGCAGCCGGCTGCGACGGGACACGCGGCGCAGCGCGGCCGCTTCGGCGTGCACACCGTGGCGCCCAGGTCCATCAAGGCCTGGGTGTAGGCCGGCATGTCGGTTGCCTGCGGCAGCAACTCCGCGGCCAGTGCCCACAGTCGCCGCTGCACCGCAGCCTGCCCCGGGAAGCCTGTAACGCCGAACCGGCGCGCCAGCACCCGCTTCACGTTGCCGTCGAGGATGGCGGCGCGCTCGTCGAAGCAGAAGGCTGCGATCGCCGCCGCCGTCGAGCGGCCGATGCCCGGCAGTAGCGCCAGCTCGCGGGCGCTGCGCGGGAACTCGCCGTCTTGCCGTTGGGCCACTACGCGCGCACAGGCGTGCAGGTTGCGCGCGCGCGCGTAGTAGCCCAGTCCGGCCCACAGCGGCAACACTTCATCGACCGACGCAGCAGCCAGCGCCTGGACGGCGGGAAAACGATCGAGAAAGCGCGCGTAATAGCCGATGACCGTAGTGACCTGCGTCTGCTGCAGCATGATTTCCGACAGCCAGACGCGATACGGATCGCGCACGCCCTGCCAGGGGAGCCCGCGGCGACCGTGGGTATCCCCCCAGGTCACCAGCGCGGCGGCAAAGACGGACATCGGCAGACAGAGGGACAAAGTGGCGACGGCCGCACAAGCGGCCCGCATGCGCAAGCCACCCGCACAGTGACGTTCAGACGCCCGCCGCCCCGACCGCGCTGCGCGGCTGCGACCAGCGGGCGGCCAGCGGCGGCGCCGGCTCGCTGGCAGCCAACTGACGGGCGCGGCTGGTAAGCGTGCTCAGCTCGTCGAGCCTTTGCTGCGCATCTTCCAACGCCGCTTGGAGCTGGCCGATCCGGTCGTCGAGCGACTCCTGCGCATCACGGATACGCTGCACACTCTCGGCGCGCTTCTTCAGTTGCGAGCGCTGCTCGCGCACCTGCTGTTCGATAGGTGGCAGCAGGGAGCGGACCCAGGCCTCGGTATCGCGCTCGGCCATGGAAAAAATCTCGCGCGACCTGCTGACGACGGTGTCGAAGAAACGCTCGATCAAGGACCACTTGTCGCGCGTGAGTACCGCCAGCGCGCCAAAATGCGTCCTGTAGGCGGCTTCCGCGCGCTCCAGTTCGACGATGTAGGTGTCGAGCGAGAACGGCATCGGCGGGCTCAGGCTCCAGCCCAGTTCCTCGGCAAACCTGCGCTGCACACCGAGCACCATCTGCTCGACTTCCTGCAGCCGGGCATCGGCCTGCTGCAGAAGCTCGCGCAAGCCGGCAAAGTAGTCACGCACCGCGCTGAAGAACTGCGGCGTGAGCCGGCTCTTGCGCATCCGTCCACGCGCCTCATAGACACGCCCGCGCAGCGCCTCCAGCCGCAAGTTGGCGAAGGCGAGATCCGATAGTCTGGACAGCACTAGGCGCGCCGCGATGATCTTGCGCACGTTGTCCTCGAAGTCGCGCTGCTCGGCCTGTGCGCGCGTCAGCATGCGCTCAATCGAGCTCTGATTCTTGCCCTGCAGGGCCTGCAGCTCGTAGAGCTGCTCGATCAGCCCGCGCTCGCGCGCGCCCAGTTGCTGGCGCACCTCCCCGGTCACACGGTCGAGCAGCGCCACGGACTGCTCGCGCACAATGCGCTGCTTGGCAGGCACCAGAAGGTCCACCAACGCGCTTTCCAGCGTGGGCAGGCGGCTGGCCGCCAGTAGGCGCCGGTCGCCGGTGACCTTGGCCACCAGTCCTTTCTGCGCCGATACCGGAAACACGCGCGCAGCGTCGAGGTCGAGCGTGCGACTCACCGAGCTGACCTGCTTGGCCACCTCCGCATCGATCTCGGCTTCGGTCTTCAGTGCATCCCACAGCCCGTCGATCTTGTTGAGCACGGCGATGTGGTTGTGGGTGACCCCGTCACCCACGATGTGCCGCCAGACCTCGAGGTCGCTCTTGGTGACTCCCGTGTCGGCGGCGAGCACAAACAAGACCGCGTGCGCACTGGGCACCAGCGATAGCGTCAGTTCGGGCTCGGTGCCGATCGCGTTCAGCCCTGGCGTATCGAGGATGACCAGGCCCTGCTTGAGCAGCGGGTGCGGGAAGTTGATGACCGCATGGCGCCAGCGCGAGATCTCGACCAGCCCATCTTGGCTGACCGCCAAGACCTGGGCCGGATCGTCGGGGTCGTACAGACCGTACATGCGCGCCTCGTCGACCGGCACGCGGACCGTGTCGGCCACCAGCTTGAATGCCTGCAGCATGCCGTCAGGCGAGTCGGTATCGACCGGAAACACGCGCCACTCGACGGCGGCCTTCTTGAAATCGGATGTTGTTCCGAGCCGCGCCCGCGTCTCGATGGGCAGCGCGCGAATACAAGGCGGCAGAGATTCGTCGTGCATCAACTCGGTCGGGCACATGGTGGTGCGCCCGGCCGACGACGGCAGGATGCGACGGCCGTAGTCGGCAAAGAAAATGGAATTGATGAGTTCGCTCTTGCCGCGCGAAAACTCGGCGACGAA
>JADCGX010000064.1 GCA_020248785.1 Burkholderiales bacterium
CAGCCCGGCGCGCTCAGCGGCACGCGCCCAACTCGATCGCAACGATCCGCCACCTGCTCGGCGTCCAGCTCATCCATCGCCTCGGCCATTGCCCGCACTGCGGTCAGCGAAGCGAAAGACTACGTTTGTGACACAGTAAGATTAGAGGGGCTTCGCTCCGGAGCGGCCGCGCGCTGCGCCTCTTTCATGAGGAGCGCCCACCTTTCAGGTGGGCTTGCGTCTCGGCTCGCGACGCAACGCCCGGACGGATCACGCAACGCAGCGCCGGCAGGCGCGGGCAGGGCGCAGTGCGCGTGGTGGGGCGCCGAAGCGCGCAGGGGCGCTCGCCGCGCGCGGAGCGCGCCACCTTCTCTGACTCGTCGCGGCTGTCTGAGCGCATTGAGCGCAGCGAACGAAACGAGTTCCGCGACGGGCGAGTGACCCTAGAAACCGCAGTTGTCATTGCTGCCAAACAGCGCGGATCGAGTGTTGGCGCGGCTTTCCGGGCAATTCCGGCGACTGCGGAGCAGTTCCAAACCCGTGATCGACCGCCGCTCAAATTGTTCAGTCGCGACAGCGACTTGGTGCGTCTTGCGGCCGTCAACTGCGGTTTTTAGGGTGACCCGAGCACTGCAGGTGCGCGGCGGAGCCGCCGCCCCGCGTCGCGCACGGAGCCCTGCCCGCGCCTGCCGGCGCGGGCGACGGAGCTCCATGTCTCAGACAGCCACGGATTCGGTCGATACAACCTGCACAGCCGGCCGCGCAGCGCGAATCAGATCCACCGCCTTCTCCGCAATCATCACCACCGGCGCATTGGTGTTGCCGGAGACGAGCGTCGGCATCACCGAGGCGTCCACCACCCGCAGGCCCGCCACACCGCGCACGCGCAGTTCGGGGTCGACCACCGACTGCGGATCGGACCCCATGCGGCAGGTGCCCGCCGGGTGGTAAATGGTGTCGGCGCGCGCGCGGATGGCAGCGCGGATCTCGTCGTCGCTGCGCACCGCCGCGTCGTACAGCTCGCGCCGCGGGTTGCCGCCGTCGAAGGGCGCGAAGGCCGGCTGCGCGAAGATGCTGCGCACCAGCTTGAAGCCCCGCACCATCACCTCGAGGTCGTCGGGGTGGGACAGGAAGCGCGGGTCGATCACGGGCGGGGTGCGCGCGTCGGCGTCGGCCAGCGTGACGCTGCCGCGGCTCTGCGGACGCAGCGCGCAGGCGTGGCAGCTCATGCCGTGGCCCCAGTGGTAGGTGCGGTTGTGGTTGTCGACCATGCCGATCACGAAGTGCAGTTGCAGATCGGGGCGCGCAAGCTGCGGCTCGGTGCGGACGAAGGCGCCGGCCTCGGCAAAGTTGGAGGTCAGCACGCCGCGGCGCTCGCGCCGCCAGCGGCCGACCGCGCGCAGCAGCTTGACGCCGCCGGCCAGCGAGAAGCCGAGCAGGTCGGTGTTGTCGACGCGGCGGTTGATGACGATGTCCAGATGGTCCTGCAGGTGCTGGCCCACGTCCGGCGCATCGGCCACCAGCGCGATGCCGTGCTGGTGCAGATGCCGGGCCGGCCCCACGCCGGACAGCATGAGAAGCTGCGGCGACTGCAGCGCGCCGGCCGCCAGCAGCACCTCGCGCCGCGCGCGCACGGCGTGCTCGGCGCCGCCCTGCAGGTAGCGCACGCCCACGGCACGCTTGCCCTCGAACAGGATGCGCGTGGCCAGTGCGTCGGTGATGATCGCGAGGTTGGCCCGTTGGCGCGCCGGCTCCAGATAGCCGCGTGCCACGCTCCAGCGTTCGCCGTTCCTCTGCGTGACCTGGTAGAAGCCGGCGCCTTCCTGCGTCTGGCCGGCGAAGTCGTTGTTGGCCGGGATCCCGGCCTGCACCGCGGCCTGGATGAACAGCCGGGCGAACGGATGCGGCGTGCGCAGATCAGCGACGTTCAGCGGCCCGCCGGCGCCGTGCAATGCATCGGCTCCGCGCTCGTTGTTCTCGGCGCGCTTGAAGTGAGGCAGCACGTCGTCCCAGCCCCAGCCGGTAGCGCCGAGCGCAACCCAGCCGTCGTAGTCCTCACGCTGACCACGCACGTACACCATGGCATTGATGGCCGATGATCCGCCCAGGCCCTTGCCGCGCGGCTGGTAGCCAACGCGGCCGTTCAGGCCCGGCTGCGGCACAGTGCTGAAGGCCCAGTTGCAGTCATTGGCGCGCATCACGTGCAGGGCCGCGCCGGTGGGCACGATGTTGAGCACCCCATCGTTGCGACCACCAGCCTCCAGCAGCGCGACCCGCACGCGCGGATCCTCGCTCAGCCGCGCGGCAAGCACCGCACCGCCCGAGCCGCCGCCGATCACGACATAGTCGAAATCCTGGTTGAATTGCACGCGCGCCTCCCTTCAGCCGCCTGCGCGGCGGCCTCTTCATGAGCCGGATTCTGACCACAGGCAGACGCCGTGCGGGCCTAAGCGGCGCGCTTAGAGCAAGTGCTCCACCGCCCGCGGCACCTACAATGCGCGCCTCTCGGCCCCGCGGCGCACGGCAGCCGCCGCTTTTCAGGCCGCGTCATCAGCTCACTTTTTCAGTCCCGCCGCCGCGATCCTGATGCGCTTTCCACCGCTGCGCCTCGCCCTTGCCGTCTGGGGCCTGGCGGCGAGCTTCTACCTCTTCGGCTTTTTCCAGCGCGTGATGCCGGCGTCGCTGGCCGATCTGCTGATGCGCGACTTCGCGCTGTCGGCGGTCGCGCTGGGCAATCTCTCCGCCTTGTACTACTACACCTACGCGGCGGTGCAACTGCCCACCGGCATCCTCGTTCATCGCCTGGGGCCCACACGATTGCTGCTGGCAGGCAGCACGCTGGCCGGCGTGGGCGCGCTGCTCTTTGCGCTCGGCAGCAGCATGCTGGTGGCGGGTGCCGGTCGCGCCTTGATCGGCGCCGCGCACGGCATGGCATGGGTGTCGATGCTGACCCTGGTGGCGCACTGGTTTCCGGCCCGGCGCTTTGGCACGATGTCCGGCATCTCGCTCATGGTGGGCTCGCTCGGTGCGCTGATGGCCGGGCCACCGCTGCGACAGCTGGCCGATGCGTTCGGTTGGCGCCCGACGGTGGCCGCCACCGGCGCGCTCGCGCTGCTGCTGGCGCTCGCGATCTGGTGGCAAATACGCGACGACCCGCGCGAGCGCGGCTACGCCAGCCACGCACCGGCGCAAGATGCGCACGCGCATGACCCGCCGCTGCTCGCGGCGCTACGCCAGGTGCTTGCCAATCGCAACGTGTGGCTCATTGCCGCGGTGAATTCGGGCGTGTGCGGCAGCTTCCTGGCCTTCACCGGCCTCTGGGGCGTGCCGTTCTTCGTGCAGCAGCACGGGCTCGCCCCCAAGGGTGCCTCGGCGATCACGACCTCGATGCTTCTGCTCTTCGCCGTGAGCGCGCCGCTGTTCGGCCTGCTGTCGGACCGGTTGCACCGTCACAAATTGCCGTTTGCGATCGGCGGCGGCCTGATGGTCGCCGGCTTTGGCGTGCTCGCGCTCGCACCGGCCGCGCCCTTGGGTCTGCTGGTGCCTGCGCTGCTCGTGGGCAGCATCGGCGCGGGTTCGATGGTGCTGTCGTTCGCGTTTGCCAAGGCCTCGGTGCCGCGTCACCTGCAGGGCGCGGCGACGGGGCTAACGAATCTCGGCGTGATGGCGGGCGCGCTGGTGCAGATGCCGGTTCTCGGTCTGATCCTCGATGCCCACTGGGACGGCCGCAGCGAGGGCGGCGTGCGCCTTTATAGCCTCGCCGCGTTCCAGGCGGGGTTGCTGTTTCTCGCCGCGTGGATCGCGGCGGCCTTCGTGCTGCTGCTGCTGACGCGCGAGAGACCGCATGCGGCGGCCGCGCGCGATGTCACGGGACAAGGCCGCGCTAGTGCAACGTGAGCGGCTGCGTCATCAGCCCGGAGTAGCTGTTCAAGAACTCGTCGACCTCGTCGGCCGTGGGCTCGCGTTCGATGAGCGCCTCGACATTGGCGCGGAACACCTCAGCGTCCTTGCCGCGCAGGAAGATCTCGCGTCGCAGAGTCTTGTCCATGATCTCAAAGCCACCCGTGGTCACCGGGGCGGCGCTTTGGTTCTCCAGCTCGGAGAACTCGACCACACAGAACTGGGGGCTGTTGTAGATCATGTTCATCGGTTCGCTCACCTTCGCTGCCTTTGGGTGACTGGCCACGGCGGTCAGTGACCCCATAACCACGATTTTGGTGCCCCGGGCGGAATCTCAAGGGCTGCGGCACCGGGATATGCTGCGCAGGGAGGACGTCCTCGTCCCATTGTCGCAGCCCCGGTCGCCTCGCATTTGCGGCGATGATCCTCTATCGCCGCTTATCGTCCGGCGTTCCGAGTCAAACCCGAGCGACCTCGGAGGCTTCAACCGCCTTCATTCGACTGCCAAAAAACCACGCAGGGCCATGCTGAAGGCGACCGGCTGCTCCAGGTTGGATAGATGAGCGGCGTTGGGAATCCGCTCCAGGCGCGCTCCGGGGATCGACTGAACGATCTCCTCACCCATCGCGGGCGACGTACCACGGTCTTCCTCGCCGACGATCACCAGCACTGGACAACGAATGCCTTCGAGCCGCGCGGTGAGGTTCAGGCGCGCGATCGCCTGCGCGCAGCCCACGTAGCCGTTGATCGGCGTGTTGCGGACCAGGGTGGCAATGCGGTGGACCATGTCGGGGCGTTGCGCACGGAACTCCGGTGTAAACCAGCGCTCCAGCGTACTCGTCACAATGGCGTTCATCCCGGTGGGCCCCCGGACCGCCGCGATGCGTTGCTCCCAGATCGCACGCGCGTCCAGTGGGTGGCGACTGGTGGTGTTGGCCAGCGTGAGCGAGGCAAATCGCATCGGCATGCGCAAGGCGGCCAGCTGGCCCACCATGCCGCCAAGGGACAGGCCGACGAAGTGGCAGCGCTGGATCCGCAGCGCCTCGAGCAGGCCCTTCAAGTCATCGGCGAGCATCTCGAGCGTGTAGTCGCCTGCGGGCGCGCTGGTCGTGCCGTGGCCACGCAGGTCATAGCGCAGCAGGTTGCAAGGGCGCTTGAACACCTCGACCTGCGGCTCCCACATGCTGCGGTCGCAGGCAAGCGAGTGCGCGAACACGAGCCATGGCTTGGCCGGTGAGAGATCGCCGTCGATGGTGAAGCCGATGTCGATGCCGTTGGCGTGGATGCTTTGGCTCATCTGTCCCAGTGTCCTAGTCCTGCACGAAATCCCGCTCGATCAGCGCGATGCCAGCGCCCAGATCCCCGCGCTCGATCTGCGCCCGCAGCCGCGGCAGGTGCGCGGCCTGGCTCACCAGCAGCAGCAACGCGCGCGGTCGCATGCCGTCCATGGCGCGCAGGCTGCGTGTGACTGCCACGCGCAGTGGCACCTGACCCACGCAACACACGCAGCCCGCGACCAGCCGGACCACCATGAGATCCTGCGGCACCTGCAAGGCGAAGGATGGCCCTTCGACGACGAGAGCGCGCTGTCGCCGGTCGGCCGCGCCGCCCCGCACGTCGCCCGCGGGCATGCGCAGCCAGGCGTCGACGATGCCCTGCTGCGCCGCGCCGCGGGCGTGTGCAACGGTGATCTCGATCGCGGCGCTCACTTGCGCCAGAACATCGGCGTAAAGAGCACCAGCACCGCGAAGAGTTCGAGGCGGCCGATCAGCATGGCGAAGGTGCAGACCCAAGTGGCAAAGTCGCTCAGTGACTGGTAGTTGCCGGCAGGGCCGACCTCGTTCAGCCCGGGGCCGGTGTTGTTGATCGAGGCGATCACGGCAGTGAAGGCCGTGATCACGTCGAGCCCGGAAAACAGCAGCAGCATGGTCAACGCGATGATCGAGCCGCCGTAAACAAGCATGAAGGCCAGCACGGCGAAGATCACGTTGTTTTCGACCGGCTGGCCGCCCACGGTCACGGGATTGATGACGCGCGGATGAAGAATGCGGGTGAATTCGCGCTTGGCCTGCTTGAGCAGCAGCAGCGCGCGGATCATCTTGATGCCGCCGCCGGTTGAGCCGGCGCTGGTCGCAAAACAGCACAGGAACAGCATCAGCACCGGAGCGAAGATCGGCCACTGGTTGTAGTCGACACTCACCAGCCCGGTGGTCGTGGCGATGGATACGGTGTTGAACAGGGCGTGCCGCAGCGCGGTCGCGAAGTCTGGGTAAACCTCGTTCCAGCGGAGAAAAACGGCGATCAACACAACCGCGCCAAGGACCACGCCAATGAACGCCTTGGCCTCGGGGTCGGTCACGTAGGCGCGGATCGAGCGCCGCCGCCACGCCAGAAAGTGCACCGAAAAATTGATCCCCGCGATCAGCATGAAGACCACGACAACAGTCTCGATCAGCCGCGAATCCCAGTGGCCGATGCTCGCGTCGTAGGGCGCGAAGCCGCCCAGCCCCATGGTCGAACACATGATCATGAACGCGTCGGGCCAGCTCATCCCGGCCCAGCGCAGCGAGACGAAGCACAGCACCGAGATGCCGAAGTAAATGGCATACAGCCCCTTGGCCGTCTCGGCGATGCGCGGGGTGAGCTTGTGTTCCTTGAGAACGCCGGTGGCCTCCGCCTTGAATACCTGGCTGCCACCGACGCCGAGCATCGGCAAGATGGCAACGGCCAGCACGAGGATCCCCATGCCGCCCATCCACACCAGAAGATGCCGCCAGATGTTGATCGACAGCGGCAGGTTCTCGATCCCGGTCAGCACCGTCCCGCCGGAGGTCGTCATGCCCGACATCGCCTCGAAGTAGGCGTCGGTGAACGACAGCTCGCGCAGATGGAGCAACAGCGGCAAGGTCGCGAACAGCGGCAGGACCGTCCAGACCAGCGCCACCAGCAAGAAGCCGTCGCGCGGCTGCAGTTCGCGCCGATAACGACGGGTTGCCAGGTAGAGCACGCCGCCCGACAGCAGCGTGATCATGATCGCGTTGTCGTAGGCCGGCAGCGCAGCGTCCTTGCCGAAGAAGGCGAACGCCAGCGGCACGAACATCGTGATCGCGAAGATCAGCACGATCGCGCCAAGCACGTTCATGACGGGGAAGAGCGAGCGGGCGAGAGCGGACATGGGCGTTTGGGTGTACGCAACCGCTTCGCGGCTGCACGTGCGCCCAAAGCGGTTCGATCAGAGGGCTCCGCTCCGAGGCGGCCGAGCGCTGTGCCCTTTGGTACGAGTGACGGCCCTGAAGACCGCCGCGAACGGCGAGGAGCATAGCCCCGCGGTCCCGTGTGTGCACGGGCACATGGCGAACCATTGATCCAAGCAAACGAGCCGCTGGCCCTGGAACAGTTCCGCCGGGCGCCTCGGCGAGGGTGCACGGCTAGCGATAGGCAAAGGGCCGCGCATCCACGCTGCTGCGGCGCCCGAGCATCGCATCGACCACGAGGCGCGCGCTGCCGCCGGCCAGCGTCCAGCCCAACGCGCCCTGGCCCACGTTCAGGTACAGCGTCTTGCGCGGCGTGGCACCGAGGATCGGCAGCCCGGTGGGCGTTGCCGGCCGAAAGCCGCACCACGGCGCAATGTCGCCCGCGGGCTCCAGCCCGATCACCTCGCGCGTGGCCTGCGCCAGGGCATCGATGCGCTCCGGCGGCACGCGCGCATCATGTCCGGCGAGTTCGACGAATCCAGCCACGCGCACCGCGCGGCGCCCACCCCGTTGCAGGGGCGCGAACACTACTTTGCGGCGCGTGTCGGTGATCGAGACCCGCGGCATCGGCGCGCCCGCGGGCACCGGCACCGTGATCGAGTAGCCCTTCAGCGGGTACACCAGCGCGCGCAGCCCGGCGGTGGCGGCCAGGCGCGCTGCGTGGCTGCCGCTGCACAGCACGGCCTGGTCGGCATCGATGGCGCCCGTGTCCGTCTGCACGCGCACGCCGCCCTTGTCGGCGCGCAGCGCCGTGACGCGTGTGTTCAGGCGCAGCTCGGCGCCGCGCGCGCGCAGCAGGCTTGTGAGCTGCGCGCAGTACGCGCCGCAGTCGGCCGCTGCCTCACTGGGCGTCCACACGCCGCCGGCAATGCGGTCGGCGTAACCGGCCAGCGCGGGCTCGCGGGCGATGCAGGCCGCGGTTGACAGCAGCTCCTGCGTGCAGCCGAGCTGCGCCTGGAACCGCAGTTGTGCTTGCGCCGTGGCCAGGCTCTTGCTGTCCGGGTACACAACCAGCTTGCCGTTGCGCACGAAGCCGCAGTCGATGCCCTCGCGCTCGATCAGCGGTTCGAGCACGGACTTCGACAGCGCGGCCAGCTCAAGCAGCGCACGTGTGGTCGAGCGCGCCCGCTCGATGGTGCAGGCGCGCAGAAATGCAAGGCCCCAGCGCCACTGCAACGGATCGAGCTGGAAGTGGAACTTCAGGGGTGAGTCCTCGTCGGCGAGCAGGGTCGGGAGCTTGCCGACCACCGAGGGCTCGGCCAGCGGCGCGACATAGGAGTACGACAGCTGCGCGCCATTGCCGGCGCTGGCGCCGCGGCCTGGCGCAGCCGCCGCGTCGACGATGGTGACCTTCAGACCTTCCTGCTGCAGCAGGTGGGCGCAGGTCAGGCCCGCCACACCAGCGCCGATGACGATGACACGCATGCGGCGAGTGTACGGAGCCGCGCGCCGACCGCCGTGCCATGGCAGCGTTCAGCCCCGCGCGGCCTGTGCTATTTCCTCCAGCGCGGTCCAGCGCTCCAGCTTGGCGTGCAGCAGTTGCTCGAGCTCGGCACTGCGCGCGGCGTCGGCCGCCATCTGCGTCGGCGCGGTGCCGTGGTATTCGGCGCCATGCATGCGCGCGATGAGCGCGGCCTGCTCGGCCTCGAGCGCCTCGATCTCGGCGGGCAGCGCGTCGAGCTCGCGCTGCTCCTTGAACGACAGCTTGACCGGGCGCGCGTCGCGCTTGCGCTGCACGGGGCCTTCGGCACTCGATGCACTCGGCGCGGGGGCGGGTGCCGCGGGGCGCCGCGCCAGCCAGTCGCTGTAGCCGCCCACGTACTCGCGCCACCGGCCGTCGCCCTCACTGGGCTCCAGCGCCAGCGTCTGCGTGGCGATGGCATCGAGAAACGCGCGGTCGTGACTCACCAGCAGCAGCGTGCCGCTGTAGCCCTGCAAGGTGCCCTCGAGCAGGTCGAGCGTCTCGATGTCCAAATCATTGGTCGGCTCATCGAGCACCAGCAAATTGGCCGGCTGCGCGAACAGGCGGGCCAGCAGCAGCCGGTTGCGCTCGCCACCTGACAGCGTCTTGACCGGCGCGCTGGCGCGCCGCGGCGGAAAGAGAAAGTCGCCGAGATAGCTCATCACGTGCTTGCGGCTCGTGCCGACCTCGATCCAGTCCGAGCCGGGGGCAATGGTCTCGGCCACGGTCTTCTCGGGATCGAGCTGCGCGCGCAACTGGTCGAAGTACGCCACGCCGAGGTTGGTGCCGCGCCGAATCGTGCCGGCGTCGGGCGCCAGGGTGCCCAGAATCAGCCTGAGCAGCGTGCTCTTGCCGGCACCATTGGGGCCCACGAGCGCCAGCCGGTCGCCGCGCATCAGTGTCAGCGACAGGTCGCGCACGACCACCTTGTCGCCGAAGGCCTTGCTCACGCCTTCAAGTTCGGCCACCAGTTTGCCGCTGCGCGCGCCCGCGTCGAGCGCCAGCCGCGCGCTGCCTTGCCGCTCGCGTCGGGCGTCGCGCTCGCGCCGCAGTTGCTGCAACCGTTCGACGCGGCCCGCATTGCGCGTGCGACGGGCCTCGATGCCGCGGCGGATCCACGCCTCTTCCTGCGCCCAGAACTTGTCGAACTTGCGGCGCGCGGTCGATTCGGCCGCCAGCTCCTGCTCGCGGCGTGCCTCGAACGCCGCGAAGTTACCGGGGTAGCTGCGCAGCTGGCCGCGGTCGAGCTCGACGATGCGCGTGGCCACCCGGTCGAGAAAGCGGCGATCGTGCGTGATGACGATGGCCGCCTTGGCGCGCGTGACGAGTTCCTCGAGCTTCTCGATCACCGCGATGTCGAGATGATTGGTGGGCTCGTCGAGCAGCAGGAGATCCGGCTCCAGCGCAAAGGCCAGCGCCAGCGCGGCGCGCTTGCGCTGGCCGCCCGAGGCAGTAGCTGGCGCCGCACCGCCGTCGACCGCCAGCCGCTGAAGGTACTCCGCCAGGCGCGCCTCGACCTGCCAGCGCTGGCGTTCGTCGGCGATCGAGGGAAGATGGCCGCGCAGCAGCAGGCTCTCGTGCAGTGTCACCGCGGCGGGCAGCACGGGCTCCTGCTCCACCAGAACGACGTTCAGCCCGTCGCGCCGCTTGATCTCGCCCCCGTCGAGCGCCGCGCGCCCGGTGATCACCTGCAGCAGCGAGCTCTTGCCGGTGCCGTTGCGGCCGATGAGCCCGATCCGCTCGCCCGGCAGCACCGTGAGCTGCGCAAGATCGAGCAGTGGCAGGTCGCCATAGGCGAGTTCGGCGTCGAGAACGGTGAGCAAGGCCATGGGGCATCAGGTCCGGGAGGCCGGCGCGGTCGCAATGAGCACGACGCCGGCGGTGGCAAGCAGCAAGGCAGTGGCGTGCAGCAGGGTGAACTGCTCGCCGAGCAGCAGCACGCCCACCAGTGTGGCGCTGATCGGCAGCGCCACCGTGAAGACGCCGGCCTCGTTGGCCTTGACGTGCTTCATCCCGGCCATCCACAGCCACACGGCAAAGAGGCTCGCGGCCAGCGCGTAGAACACGAGCAGCAGCCACAGCGCGGGCCTGACCGCCGACAGTTCAAGCGTCGACAGTTGCCACAGTCCGAGCGGTGTCATCAACGCCAGGCCCCAGAGATTGATGAGTGCCGACACGCGCAGCGGGGCGCGCCCCGCGGCCAACCGCTTGGCCAGGATCACGTAGATCGCCTCACACGCGACTGCGCCCAGCATCAGGAGGTTGCCGACGAGATTGGTGCGCAGGCTCGTATCGGCCTCGCCGCGCGCAAACTGAAGCAGCGCGATCCCCCCGACGGCAAGCACGACGGCGAGGAGCGCGCGGGCACCCAGCCACTCTCGCAGCAGCAGCCACGACAGCAGCGCAACCACGGCGGGCAGCGTGGCGAGGATCACGCCCGCAGCCGTGGCGGTGGTCAGCGCGATGCCACTGAGCATGCAGATCGAGAACAGAAAATTACCGAAGAACGACATCGTGAAGAGCTGCCATTGCTCCTGCCGCGTCAGCGGCGGCTCGCCGGCGGCGCGTGCAGTCCAGGGCAGCATCGCCACTGCCGCGATGCCAAAACGCAGAAAAGCGAGCGCAAAAACCGGCAAGACGGCCACCAGCGGCTTGGATAGCGCGACATAGCTGCCCACCAGCGCCATCGAGGCGGCCAGCAGCAGATACGCCTGGAAGCGGCGCGAGTAGGCTGATGTGGGCAACGGGAACCGGCGGCAGGAGGTCAATGCAAGGGGCGCGGCGGGCGGACAGGCAAGCGCGCAGCGCGCGATTCTCGCAGCCTGGGTGGCACGCGCCGCCGGCACCGTCAGCCGCCCGCTTATGCGGTGCACAACGACAGAAATAACCAATGCAGCTAAGCGCGCGTGCCGACGGTCCCTAGCATGCGAGCTCCGTTGCAGGAGGTTGTCGCATGCTCTTCACTCGCCTTTTTGCCGCCGCCGCGCTGAGCCTCGGTGCGATGGGCGTCGCTGCCGCCCAGAGCCCCGCGGAAGCGCAAGCCGAGCACGCGCTGAGCGCGCTGTCCGCGTACTACCAGCAGATCTGGGCCAGCCTTGATCCGACCGAGCGCCGGGCCTTTTCCGCGCAGGAGCGCGCATGGCTGAACCGGCAGCGCTGGGACGAGCAACATCAATGTCTCGCACAGGCCAGCGGCGGCGACGCCCAGGCCCGCTCGGCCGAATGTCAGGCGCGGATTCTCGAGCGCCGCTTGCAGGCCTTGCGCTCGCCCATGGCACACGCCGCCCGCTCGTAGGACCGGCGGCGCCGGCTGCGCAATGGGCCCGAGCGTCCGCTGACCTGACAGGCGGTGTGTTGTGTCGCCGCATCATTAGGGTCCACACCGAGAGCCCCAGGACTTCACCGCTCTCGCGGCGTTGCCTGAAAAACAACAACCGCGCAGTCCTCGAAAGGGGACCTGCGGGCCCGCGTTGTTTTCCTCTTGGGCAACGCAACCGCCGTCCGCGATCGCGCGATGACTTGAAAAGTCGCAAGCCGCGGATTCACGGTCGTGATGTTCCTTGCTCGCAACGTTGCTGTCCGGCTGGTACTGACGCCGTAGGTGGGTCAGTGAGTCACGGGGAGCGGCCTTCCGACGACATGCTCGCGGTTCGACAGCTGCGGGGGCAACGACAAGAACAGCACCATGAGACGGCAAGACCTGCGTCGCGCAGCAACACCGCGCAGCCTGCCACCCGAAGAAATTGCGCAGCTGGGCGAGCGTATCCAGAACCGACGCGCCGGGCTCGGCATCACGCTGGAGGTCATGGCCCAGCGCACCGGCTTTTCAAGGGCTACCTGTCGCGCATCGAGAACGGCAAGAAGACGCCGTCGCTGTCCACTCTCGGCCGCATTGCCCTCGCGCTCGCCACGGACGTGCACACGCTGCTTGTGGAGCCGCCACAGCACGAGGGCGAGCCGTTCTTTCGCGTGTTGCGCAAGGAAGATCGCCGTCGCGTGGAGCGCGCCGAATCGGCCTTCGGCTATCACTACCAAGCGCTCGGCCTCACCGGTGCGGGCGCCCGCATGGCGCCGTTCATCGCGCAGCTGCCGCGCGAGATTGATCGGCACGTGTTCTTCGAGCACGACGGCGAGGAGATCGTGTACCTGCTCTCCGGGCGGGGTGGAGTGGCAGATCGGCCATGAACGCCATGTGCTCGATGCGGGCGGTGCCCTGAGCCCGGACTCGTGCCTGCCGCATCGAGCGCGCGCGCTCGATGACGGGGCCATTGCACTCATCGTCCTGCTGCCGCGACGCGAAATGCTGTCGGCAGGGTCGGCGGCGCCCGCCTCCAAGCAGGCGAGCCGTCCCGACGGCGATGGCGCCGCAGCCTAGCCCTGGGCTAGCGCTCTGGCCGCACGCCGCCCCAGGCGGCCAGTGCGAGCGCAATCCAGCCGGCAATGAACAACACGCCGCCCAAGGGCGTGATAACGCCTAGGCTGCGCATGCCACTGAGCGCCAGCGCGTACAGGCTGCCAGAAAACAGCAGGGTCCCCAGCACGAAGCACCAGCCGGCCACGGCGGCCGCACGACCGGGCCAGCGCGAACAAGCCCAGCCCACCGCCAGTAGCGCCAACGCATGCAGGGCCTGGTAGCGCGCGCCGGTGTCGAACACAGCCAGCAGATCGGGCGCCAGACGCGCCTTGAGCGCGTGGGCAGCAAAGGCCCCGGCGGCAACGCCAATCGCACCACTCAGGGCGCCGAGCGAGAAAAACAGGCGATCCATGCCGCGATGATGCACCGCCGCCGCGCGCGCCGGTCGGCGCAGGCAAGATAGCGGCCGCCACGCAACTTTGGTCCAACCTGCGATCACGATGAACCAGACCCCGACCCGCCACAACATCCCGCCCGAGTTTCTCGATGCCGCCGACCAGTTCGTGCAACTCGCGAACAAGCTGAACGACCAGTACCCGCGCGATTGGGTGCGGTCGGCGATGATGTACGCCACGGCGCGTTACAACGCCTTCACTTGGGTAACGCGCGACAAGCAGCTCGAGCAGACGCTCGATGCCGCGGCGGCCTACTTTGCCAGCGAGTACGACAAGATGCTGCGCGACAACGTCGATGAGATCACGCCCGTGTACCAGCAGGGCGGCCGGGCCAAACCGAACTGAACGCGGCCTGCGGTCGCGACGCGCCGGCCCGGCGCTGCTGCCCGTCTCGTCGGCGGCTGCCGACCAATCGATTCGGCACAAGCGCGGCCGGTGACGAAATTGAGACAGAGCAGCCGGGTCTAGCCCGAGGTACGTGCGCTTGCGTTGATGCGAGACCGGTCTGGGATGCGCGGCATGGCCGCCATCGACCGCACCGGCGTTGAGCCATGCTCAGGCACTCCCAGCCGGCTCCACGGCGCGCGTTGCCGCACTGCTTGCTGCGTTCGGTTGTGTTGTCGCCGGCAGAGCGCGGGCGTCACCAGCGCTTCCGCCGCGGCGGAAGCGCAACCCGCAGCCGCCGTGCGCAGTCACTGTCGGCGGGGCATGAGCAGCGGCACAGCCTCGCGCCGGGGCCCTTTGCCGGGGCGAGCATCCGGGGCGCAAGCGCGCGCACGGTGACGCCAATCACACAGCGTGGGCGCCGCGGCCTCGCGCTTGATTCCGGGCAATCACCGCGGCGGCCCGCGGGCCTCCGATGGGGTCTCGTTGATCAGCACTCGATTGCGGGGAAACGATGGACGCCGCAGAGGCGAGCGCGGGCACAGTACCGGTGTCGCGCCGCCAGTTCCTGCAGATCGCCGCCGCGACATTTGGTGCGGCGGGCGCAGGATGCAGCACCAGGACGACGCCGACCGAGACCGGGCTGCGCACGGTCAACACGACCTGTGACGTGTGCTTCTGGAAGTGCGGCGTGGTCGCCACGGTGCGCGACGGCAAGCTGTGGAAGCTCGAAGGCAATCCGCTCGATCCGCTGTCGCGTGGTCGGCTGTGCCCGCGCGGCACGGCGGGCATCGGCATGCTCGAAGACCCGCATCGGCTGCGCACACCGCTCATCCGCACCGGCAAGCGCGGCGCAGAGCAGTTCAAGGCCGTCAGCTGGGACGAGGCGCTCGATCACATCGCCGAGAAGCTGAAGAAGCTGGCGGCCGAGCACGGGACCGAGACGATCGCGTTCTTCAAGCACGGGATCGGCGCGTACTACGTCGAGCACGCCTTCAAGGCCTTCGGCACACCCAACGTGGCCGCGCCGAGCTTCGCGCAGTGCCGCGGCCCGCGCGACGTGGGCTTCAACCTCACCTTCGGCACCAATCCGGGCACGCCCGAGAACACCGATATTGCCCGCGCCAAGACCTTGGTGCTTATCGGCACGCATCTGGGCGAGAACATGCACAACTCGCAGGTGCAGGAGTTCGCGGACTTCTTGCGCGCCGGCGGCACGCTGATCGTCGCCGACCCACGTTTTTCGGTCGCGGCGAGCAAGGCGCGCTTTTATCTGCCGGTCAAGCCGGGCACGGACATCGCGCTGCTGCTCGCGTGGATGAACGTGATCGTGCGCGAAGGGCTGCATGACCGCGAGTACGTGGGCGAGCACGGCCACGGCTTCGACAAGTTCGCGGCGGCGATTGCCGACAAGACGCCCGAGCAGGCCGCGCCGGAGACCGACATCGAGGCACGCCTGATCCGCGAGACCGCGCGCGCGATGGCGATGACGCGGCCGGCCACACTGATTCATCCGGGTCGCCGCAGCACCTGGCATGGCGATGATGCGCAGCGCGGCCGCGACGTGGCGCTGCTGAATGCGCTGATGGGCAACTGGGGGCGCGAAGGCGGCTTCTACATGCCGAGCTGCATCGGGCTGGAGGACTACCCGGGCACGCCCAAGTATCCGAAGTCGGCGCGCGGCAAGGCCGACAACAAGAACGAAGCGGGCAACAAGCGCTGGCCCTTCGCCGATCAGACTGTCTCCACCGGACTGCGCGAAGCCACCGTCACCGGCGTGCCCTATCCGATCAAGGCGTGGGTGGTCGATGCCACCAACCTGCTGCAGGCGATTGCGGGCCGCGCGCGCACGCTCGAGGCGATCAACACACTCGACTTCCTGCTGGTGATCGACACCGTGCCGAGCGAGATCGCCGGCTACGCCGACGTGGTGCTGCCCGAGGCCATGTACCTGGAGCGGCACGACACGCTCAACGACGATTGCCTGCGCATGAGCTTCCTGGCGCTGCGCCAGCCGGTGCTCGACCCACCGCATAAGCAGAAGCCAGGCTGGTGGATCGGCAAGGAACTGGGCCGGCGCCTGGGGCTGGAGGCGTTCTTCCCCTGGAACGATTTGGAGGAGTGCCTGAAGGTCCGCGTCACCAACGGCGGCTTCGACTGGATGGAGCTGAAGACCAAGGGCATTTTGATCGGCCCGCAGGCGCCACTGTATGTCGACCAGGGTGCCGAGGTCAGCTACGACACGCCAAGCGGCAAGGTGGAGTTCTGGTCGCAGCAGCTCGCCGACAAGGGCTTTGATCCGGTGCCGCGCTACACGCCACCGGAGGCTGGCCCGGAGGGCGCGTACCGCCTGATCACCGGCCGTGCGCTGATGCATACCTTCAGCCGCACCGTGGGCAATCCGCGCCTGGCGCAACTGATGCCCGAGAACACCATGTGGGTCAACGCTGGCGAGGCGCGCAGGCTTGGTGTGGCCAACGGCCAGCGCGTGCGCCTGCGCAACCAGGACGGCGTGGTCAGCGACCCCGTGGCGGTGCAGGTGACCGAGCGCATCCGGCCCGAGTGCGTCTACATGGTCCACCGCTTCGGCAGCGAGTCGCGCGCATGGAAAGGCGCCTATCGCAAGGGGGCCAGTACCGCCCAGCTCACCACGCGCGTGAAGGTCGATCCGCTGATGGGCAGCACCAGCATCCACGGCAACTTCGTCACGCTGCTGCCGGCGATGGGCGGCACCGGCGCGGGGCTGCCGCAACAGGCGGCGGGGCAGCGGAGCACTGAAAGGGCCAGGGGATGAGCCGCTTTGGCATGGTCATCGACACGCGGCTGTGCGTCGGCTGCACGACTGCGTGGTTGCGTGCAACGCGGAGAACGACGTGCCGACGGGTCACTGGCGGGACTGGATCACCACCGAGGTCAACGGCACGTTCCCGAAGCTCAGCGTGGATTACCGCTCGGAGCCGTGCAACCACTGCGACAACCCGCCCTGCGTGCACGCCTGCCCGACCGAGGCGAGCCACGTGAGCGAATTTGGCCAGGTGGTGCTGGTCGACCACGACAAGTGCATTGGCTGCAAGGCCTGCGTGGTGGCCTGCCCTTGTGGCGCGCGCGCCATCCACCCCGAGGGCTATGCAGACAAGTGCACGTTCTGCGTCCAACGGGTCAAGGAAGGCAAGGACCCCGCCTGCGTGGCGGTGTGCCCGACCCGTGCCATGGCATTCGGCGATCTCGATGATCCGCGCAGCATCGTGCGCCATCGGCTGGCCACGAGCCGCTGGCACACGCTGCTGCCCGACGCGGGCACCAAGCCGCGCGTGTTCTATCTCACCTGAGGAATGACGATGCGCGAATTGATCGTCAACCGCGTGCAGCCCGAGGTCGATCCGACGCTGCGCGCCTGGCTGTGGGAGATCCCCGTCGATCTGTTTTTCGCGGCGGTCGTGTCGGGGCTGATGATCCTTGGCGGCCTCGCGCTGCCGCAGGCCTTGCGCCAGCGCACGCCGGATGAAGCGCCGAGGCAGGCACCCCCGGCGCTGCCGCCGCAGGCGCCGCTGCTGGCCTTCGGTCTGGTGCACATCTGCCTGCTGGCGCTGTTTCTGGACCTGTCGCACAAGCTGTATGTCTGGAACCTGTACCTGACGTTGCAGCCCACCTCGCCCATGTCCTGGGGCTCGTGGATGCTGACGTTGGTGTACGTCGTCCTGATGGCCACCGTCCTCACGACTCTCCCCTCGCACTGGCCGTGGGCTGCGCGGCTGCTGCCTGCCGTGGGACGGTTGGCCGCCTGGCTTGCACGGGCGTCGCGCGTGCGCGCGCTGGCGTGGGCCAATGTCGTGCTCCGCACGGGCCTGGCGATTTGCACCGGCGTGCTGCTCGCGACGATGGTCGCGCGGCCGCTGTGGAACACCATGGTGCTGCCGCCGCTGTTCCTCGCCTCGGGACTCGCGGGCGCGGCCGCCTTGCTGGCGCCTGGCGCGCGCTTCCTGCCGCAGCCGGCGCAAGCGCCGAGCTCATTGATCGGCGGTCTCATCAATGGACTGGTCGTCCCTGCGTCCGGCGTGGCGCGGGCGGCGAGCGACGGCGCGCTCTATACGCGCCTGGCGCTCGTGTTTCTCGTGGTGCAGGCCATCCTGCTGCTGCTCTTCGTGCTGGGCCTAGCCAGCGGCAGCGCCTCGCAGATCGCCGCGCTGCGGATCCTGCTCACCGGTGCTTTTGCCGCGCTGTTCTGGGTCGGTGTGGTGGCGCTGGGCGTGGTCCTGCCGATCGCGCTGCTGACCGTACGGTCGCGCTTGCCCGCACTGGCCCCGGTGGCGCTGGTTCTGCTGCTGGCAGGCGGCCTGGCGCTGCGTTTCGTGATCGTCGATGCCGGCCAGATGAGCCGGCTGGTGCAATCGGTTGGGCCCGCACTTGGTGCACTCGGCGCACTTGGTGTGAGCGGCTGATCTGCGAGCTTTTCGTGCACGAGCAATTCCCTGGAGAGGAAAGATGAGCAAAAGGGTGCAGTATCTTTTCGCGCTCGGTGTTCTGGGCGCGCTGTCCACGAGCGTCGTCGCGCAGGCGCCTGCCGCGCCAGCGGCGGCTCCGGCGGTCAAGCCGATGCAGCCGGCGGTGTGCAACAACTGCCACAAGCCCGAGCCAGGCGTCGTGGCCGGCTACTTCGAAAACGTCGCATATAAGTCGCAGGCGATCCAGCTGAACCTCGCCGGGTCCACGGAGGTGGTGCGCTTCGACCCGAAGGCGCTCAAGGTGGTCGACGCGGGCGATACCAAGCAGGTCGAGCACCTGCGCGAGGTAAAAAAAGGGCCACGAGGCACGCATCGCCTTCGAGATTCGGGGCGCCGAGAAGTGGGCGACCAGCATCAACTTCAAGGGCCCGATCAAGACGCCGCCCGACAAGCTGATGAGCTACGACGCCGTGGCCAGGCTGGTCGCGCAGGGACCGGAGAAAGGCAACTACACGCTGATCGACTCGCGCCCGCTGCCGCGCTTTCAGGAGGGCACGATCCGGACCGCAATCAACCTGCCCTATCCGGCCTGGGACAAGTTCGTGCACCTGCTGCCGAAGGACAAGAACCGCTTGACGGTGTTCTTCTGCCAGGGCCTGACCTGCATGATGAGCCCGATGTCCATGCGCAAGGCCGAGGCGCTCGGCTACACCAACCTCAAGGTGTATCGCGAAGGCGTGCCCGAGTGGCAGACCAGGGATTACCTGGTCACATCTCCGGCATTCGTCAACGCGGCCTACGTGAGCAAGGGCATTCAGGCCGTGTTCGTCGATGCGCGCGGCGAGCCCGATTCGACCTCGGGTCACATCGTCGGCGCGGTCAACGTGCCGCCCACGGCCGTCAAGGACGGGCCCAAGGGCGCGCTCAAGAGCCTGCCTGATCCGAGGTTCAAGGCCCCGATCATCGTGTACGGCGGGCGCGGTGGCGCCAATGCCGTCGCGGTGGCGCGCGCCTTCATCAAGGCGGGGCAAAGCAACGTGCAGGTGCTGGAGGGCGGGCTGCTCGGCTGGCAGGCGGCCGGCAACAAGATCGAGAGCGGCGCGCCGGCGGCCAAGCAGATCGCCTACGTGCCCAGGCTGCGGCCAGGCTCGGTCGCCGTCGACGAGTTCCGCAAGCTGGCCGGCAACACGCCCGCCAACGTGCTGATCCTGGACTTACGCAATACCGACGAGGCCAACGTCGGCATGATCAAGGGCGCGCTGGTGCCCGATGAAGAGCTTGCCGCGCGCATGAAGGACGTGCCGAAGGACAAGCAGATCGTCACGCACTGCGCCACCGGCGTGCGGGCCGAGACGGCGTATCACAAGCTCGAGGAGGCCGGCTACGACGTGAGCTTCCTGAATGCGGACATCGAGATCGCCAAGGACGGCAGCTTCAAGCTCACGCCGAAGTACTGAGGCGAGCCATTAGGCTCACGAGGCAAGCTGTAACCGAGCCGGTGGCAGCCTTGATGCAGATCACAGCGCGAGCGGCGCGCCTTCGCTTAGCCTGCGGCTGCGCGGCCCCGCATTGAAACGGCGCCGCCGGCCCATCGCCACAGGAGACTCCGATGCACAAACTCGCCGCCGCCCTTGCCACCGCCGTCTTCGTGCTCAGCGCCCCCGCGTTCGCGCAAGACAAGAAGGACGCAAAGAAGGACGACAAGAAGACTGAATCCAAGAAAGAGGACAAGAAAGAAGAAAGGAAGGAGAAGAAGGCCAAGGGCGGCTGCTGATCGATGAATCCGTCGACCAGGCGCCCGTTTGGCCGACCAGGCGCGCAGCGCCGTGCTGGCGTCGCACACGCGTTGGTCCCGCCGCCCGGCACACCGGTGCCTGGCTGATCGAGGAGGATCGATGAACGACGTCACGCACAACGTCCCGCCGCTCGCGGGTGCCGGCCTCAAACCCGAGGCCAAGCCAGGCGCAACCGGCCGCAGACCGCGGCGCCCCTTGATGAATCCTTACCTGGCCGCCTTCGGTCTTGGCTTGGTGCTGCTCGCCTCGTTCCTCGTGATGGGCCGGGGGCTGGGCGCGACAGCCGCATCCGGCTCGGTGGTCGCGTGGCTCAGCGGACTGGTCGCGCCGGCGTGGACTGCGGCCAATCCGGCACTCAAGGGCTACTACGCCGATCCGCCCTGGATCAACTGGACCGTGTACCTGATGATCGGCGCCTTTGTCGGCGCGCTGGTGTCGGCTTGGCTCGGCAGACGCATTCGCGCCCGCATCGAGCGCGGCCCGCACCTGTCGGTCAATGCGCGGCTGGCGCTCGCTTTCGGTGGCGGCGCGATTTCCGCCATGGGCGCCAAGCTCGCCAAGGGCTGCACCAGCGGGCAGGCGCTCACCGGCGGCGCGCAACTGAACCTGGGCAGCTGGGTGTTCATGCTCGCCGTGTTCGCGGGCGCGTACTTGCTGGCGTGGTTTGTGCGGAAGGAGTGGCAGTGATGGATGCCCTGATGCCGCTGGTGGTGTACGAGCTCATCTCCGACAGCCAGGGCCTGATGGCGGCGCTGGCGCTGGGCTTCGGCTTTGGCTGGTTCCTCGAACGCGCCGGCTTTGGCAGCGGTTGTCGGCTGTGCGCGCAGTTCTACCTGTACGACATGACCGTCCTGAAGGTGATGTTCACGGCCATCGTCACCGCCGCCGTCGGCCTGTGGCTGTTTTCGGCCATCGGCCTGCTCGACCTCGGCGCCGTGTATCTGACGCCAACCCGCCTCGGTGCGGTGCTGGCGGGTGGCCTGCTGCTCGGTGCGGGCTTCATCATCGGCGGCTACTGCCCGGGCACCTCGGTCACCGCGGCAGCCAGTGGCGCCGGCGATGGGGCGGCCTTCGTGCTCGGCTTCATGGCCGGGCTGCTGCTGTACGCGCTCTTCCTGCCCGGCCTGGAGCTCTGGGCAAATGCGACCTCGATCGGCGAGGTGACCCTGCCGCAGGTGTTCGGCATTCCTTACGGTGCGGTCGTGCTCGCGGTGGTGATGATGGCCGTGCTGGCCTTTGCCGGCGCCGAGTGGAGCGAACGCAAGTTTGCGCATCTGCGCCCGCGCGCATGAGCTGAAGCAAAAGCCTCGGCAGCGGCCGGAAGTCGCGGCTGCAGTCTGTGTGACCGCAGTCACGCTCGAGGTCAGCCACTCTATACCCCCAGGGGTACGGCGCCCATAATTCGATCATCCCCTGAGAGATCGAACGCCATGCCCCGCCTGACCCCCATCGCCGTCGCGCTCGCCCAGTTGGCCGCAGGTGGCGGCCTGGCGGGCGCCGTCGCCCTCGCCTCGGATGGACAGCCGGCCGCGCGGGCCGCGGCGCCCACGCCGGCGAAGGCAACGGCGGTCGCGCAGCGACGCGTCGTGCCCAGCTACTACGTGGCCGATGCCGCCATCGAGGCGGTGCGCCGGGCCACCATGTCGGCGCAGATTGCGGGGCAGGTCACGCACTTCTTCGTCGACGCCGGCGACCGCGTCAAGCGCGGCCAGGTGCTGGCGCGCATCGACTCGCGCGACGTCGACGCGCAGGCCGCTGCCGGCAGCGCGCAGGTGGCGCAGGCACAGGCCAATCTTGCCGCCGCGCAGCTCAATTACGACCGCAGCGCCAATCTGGTGAAGCAGAACTTCCTGTCCCAGGCCGCGCTCGACAAGGCAGAGGCGGAGCTGAAGACGGCGCGCGCGGCAGTCGACGTGGCCCGCGCGACGCAGGCGCAGTCGAGCACGGCGCGCGGCTACAGCGAGGTGCGCGCGCCGATCGATGGTGTGGTCACCCGCCGCTTGCTGGAGCTGGGCGAGCTCGCGCAGCCCGGCAAACCGATCCTTGAACTGCACGATCCGCAGGCGCTGCGTGCCACGGGCAGCGTGCCGCAAATGGTGCTGGCCGCCGTCACGGGGGCCAGCGCGACGACGGCGCCGGTGCGTGTGGAGTTGCCCACCCTTGGAACGAGCGTCACCGCCACCCGCGTCACGGTGCTGCCGGCGGCCGATGCGCGCCTGCTCTCCACCCAGGTGCGCGCGGAGCTGCCATCCCCGCTGCCCGCCGGCGTCATGCCCGGCGTGACGGCCAAGCTGTGGCTGCCCACAGGCCAGGCCGAGAAGCTCGTGATTCCGGTGGCCGCCGTGGTGCGACGGGGCGAGCTGACCGCGACCCATGTGGTGCAGCCTGACGGCCGCATGCTGCTGCGCCAGCTGCGCGTGGGTGACACCAGCGACGGCCAGGTCGAAGTGCTGGCGGGCCTGGCCGAAGGCGAGCGTGTGGCGCTCGATCCGCTGCGGACCGCGCGGCAGTAGGGACTGGCGATGAGTGGCAGCACGGGCAACGGCGCGCACAGCGGCACGAGTAGCAGTACAAGAGGCGGCACGAGCAGCGGCAGCCTCGGCGTCTCCGGGCGCATTGCGCGCGCCTTTCTCACCGCGCAGCTGACGCCGCTACTGGCGCTGGTTGCCATGCTGCTAGGCGTGTTCGCCGTGCTGGTCACGCCCAAGGAGGAAGAGCCGCAGATCAACGTCACGATGGCCAATGTGCTGATCCCGTTCCCCGGGGCGGCGGTGGCCGATGTGCACAACCTCGTCACCGTGCCGGCCGAACAGGTGGTCTCGCAGATCACGGGCATCGAGCATGTGTACTCGGTCACGCGGCCAGGCCTGGCGGTGCTGACCGTGCAGTTCAAGGTCGGCGAGGACCGCATCGATGCGCTGGTGCGGCTGCACGACGTGCTCATGGCCAACCGGGACTGGCTGCCGGCGCACCTGGGCGTGGGCGAGCCGATCGTCAAGCCCAAGGGCATCGACGATGTGCCCATCGTCTCGCTCACGTTGTCGAGCGGGCGGCAGGACGCGAGCGCGGCCGGCCTGGCGCGGGTGGCGCACGCGCTCGAGATCGAGCTCAAGCGGGTGGCTGGCACGCGCGAGGTCACGACCTTCGGCGCGCCCGACGAAGTGGTGCGCGTGACGCTGGATGCCGCGCGCATGGCCGCACATCGCGTCACCGTGATCGACATCGAGCGCGCGCTGTCCGTCAGCAACGCCAGCCAGCCGGCGGGCAGCCTGGTGACCGGCAACCGCAGCGTGGATGTGCGCACGGGCGAGTTCCTGCGTAGCGCCGCGGACGTGGCGCAGCTTGTGGTGGGCGTGCACGAGCGTCGCCCGGTGCTGCTGGGTGACGTGGCCAGCGTGCGCGCCGGCGCCGACCAACCGACGCGCTTCGTGTGGCACGGCAAGACGCTGAACGGTCAGTACGTCGAGCGCCCGGCCGTGACGATCGCCGTGTCGAAGAAGGCTGGCGAGAATGCCTCGTCGGTCGCCGATGCAGTCCTGGCGCGCGTGGAGCAGCTGCGCGGCGCGCTGATCCCGGCCGACGTGGACGTCGATGTCACCCGCAACTACGGCGACACCGCGCGCGACAAGGCCAACAAGCTGATCCAGAAGCTCATTTTCGCCACGCTGTCGGTGGTGGCGCTGGTGTCGGTCACGCTGGGGCGGCGCGAGGCGATCGTGGTCGGTGCCGCGGTGGTGCTGACCCTGGCCACCACGCTCTTTGCGTGCTGGGCCTGGGGCTTCACGCTGAACCGCGTGTCGCTGTTCGCGCTGATCTTCTCGATCGGCATCCTGGTCGATGACGCGATCGTCGTGGTGGAGAACATCCACCGGCGCGCCCAGTTCGACCACGACGACCCGACCGTGATGATCCCGCGCGCGGTGGACGAAGTGGGCGGGCCGACAATCCTCGCCACCTTTACGGTGATCGCCGCGTTGTTGCCCATGGCCTTCGTCAGCGGCTTGATGGGCCCGTACATGGCGCCGATCCCGATCAACAGCTCCATGGGCATGCTGCTGTCGCTGGCGATCGCCTTTGTCTTCACGCCCTGGCTGGCGCTGCGCCTGATCCACGGCCGTGGCGATCATGGGGCAACCATCGCGCTGCGCGCTCAGGAATTCGCCCTTGGGGCGGCCCGGCGGGCTCATGTGTCGCCAGCGGCCGCCGACAAGCTCACCGGCAAGCTCGACGCGTTCTTCACCCGCACGATGACGCCGTTCCTGCGCGGGCGCGACGGTCGTGGCGCGCGGCGCCTGCTGTGGCTGTGCATCGGCGCTGCGATCGCGCTGTCGGTGGCGTTGGTGCCGCTGAAAGCCGTGGTGCTGAAGATGCTGCCGTTCGACAACAAGAGCGAGTTCCAGGTCGTGGTCGATATGCCGACCGGCACCGCGGTGGAGCGCACTGCGGGCGTGCTGCGCGAGCTGGCGGCCGAACTGTCCCAGGTGCCGGAGGTGACCTCTTTGCAGGCCTACGCGGGCCTGTCCGCGCCGATCAACTTCAACGGCCTGGTGCGCCAGTACGAATTGCGGCGCGGCGGCGAGGTCGGCGACCTGCAGGTGAACCTGCTCGAGAAAAGCGCGCGCAGCCGCAAGAGCCACGCGATCGCGCAGTCCGTGCTGCCCCGTCTGCAGGCGATCGCCGACAAGCACGGCGCCGATCTGAAGGTGGTCGAGGTGCCGCCGGGACCGCCGGTGCAAAGCCCGATCGTGGCCGAGATCTACGGGCCGGATCACGATGCGCAGATCCAGCTGGCGCGCCAGGTGCGCAAGGTCTTCGCCGCCACCCCGGACATCGTCGCCATCGACGACAGCACGCTGGACGAGGCCGCACGCATCGTGCTGCGCGTCGATGCGGCCAAGGCCGCGCTCCATGGCATCGGCACCACCGAGGTGGCGCGTGCCGCGCAACTGGCGCTGGCCGGCACCGACGTGACGCCGCTGCACGACGGCCAGAGCAAGTACGCGGTGCCGGTGCGCGTGGGGTTGGCGCCCGAGAAGGCCGGCTCGCTCGACGAGGTGCTCAAGCTGCGCCTGCGTGGCACCGACGAGCGCGGCGCGAGCTTCGAGGTTGCGCTCGCCGACGTCGTGACCCCCGTGCGCCTGCCGGTGGAACACGTCATTCATCGCAAGGACCTGCAGCCCGTGGTCTATGTGATGGCCGATGTCGCCGGCGGGCCGGGCAAGACCGATTCACCGTTGTACGGCATGTTCGCGCTGCGCGATGGCATTGCGCAGATCTCGGCCCCGGGTGGCCTGCCGCTCACCGAGCACTGGACCGCGCAGCCGCAGGACCGCTACGGCGCCTTTGGCCTCAAATGGGACGGCGAGTGGCAGATCACCTATGAGACCTTCCGCGACATGGGCGCGGCCTACGCGGTGGGCCTCGTGCTGATCTATCTGCTGGTGGTGGCGCAGTTCCGCTCGTATCTGACGCCTCTCATCATCATGGCGCCGATTCCGCTGACCATCATCGGCGTGCTGCCGGGGCATGCGCTGTTTGGTGCGCAGTTCACCGCGACCTCGATGATCGGGATGATCGCGCTCGCGGGCATCATCGTGCGCAACTCGATCCTGCTTGTGGACTTCACTCACCAGCGGCTGGCCGAGGGCGCGGAGTTCCAGCAGGCCACCATCGATGCCGCCGTGGCGCGCGCCAAGCCGATCGTCCTGACCGCCGTGGCGGCCATGCTCGGCGCCGTGTTCATCCTCGACGATCCCATTTTCAACGGCCTGGCGATCAGCCTGCTGTTCGGAATCCTCGTTTCGACTGCGCTCACGCTGATCGTGATCCCGGTCCTGTACTACGCCGCGCACCATCGGGGGCGGCACGCCTTGCCCGCGGCCGCAACCGCCGCCGGGAGCGATCCGCTCACCGCCCAAGCCCAGGGAGCCTCGTCATGACCATCGACCGCCTGATCCGCATCTTCGCCGGCAGCTTCATCCTCATCAGCCTGGCGCTTGGCGTGCCGGCCAGCCCGCTGTTCGTCTCGCAGTGGTGGCTGGCGTTTACAGCCTTCGTTGGCGCCAACCTGCTCCAGTACGGCTTCACCAACCTGTGCCCGCTCGCCTGGATCCTCAAGCGTCTTGGCGTGCCGGTCACGCAGCCAGCCTGAGGCGCGCATGAGCGATGACGTTGACAGCGCCAAACGCGCGCTGGTGCTGCGGTTGAAGCGCGCTGAAGGCCAGTTGCGCGGCGTGCAGGCGATGATCGAGGGCGGTGCGGATTGCGAGGCGATCGCCACCCAGCTCGCGGCCGCCCGCAAGGCGCTCGACAATGCCTTCTTCGAACTGATGGCCTGCGCCATCGAGCACCCGCGACTGGGCGGCGGCAAGGGCGAGAAAACCGAAGCGCGCGCGCGCCGCGTGGCCCGCGCACTGGCGCGGCTGGGCTGACGCGAAAGACATCACCGGTTCGGCGCGCCGTGACTCCGCACTACTGACCCGGCAAGCGCGAAGTTGAACATGGGTTCGGAAAGCACCGAGACAATCCCACGTTGAACGTCGTCCCCACGCAGGCGGGGACGACGTGAACGCGATGTTCTAGTTCATCAGTGCCGACCCGATAACATCCCCGCACGGCCAGTGCGGCCGCTGCAACACGACGGAGAGCAAGCACGATGCAACCGAACACCCTCGATCCCGTCCGCTGGCTGAGCGGACTCCTGATGCTGCTGGCCGGTCTGCTTCTCACCGCACCGACGCAAAGCGGCGCGCAGACCGGCACGCAGGCGAGCAGCAACATCGTCGACACTGCGTTCGTGCGTGAGGCGATCGCCCGCGGCGCACTGCTGTGGGACGCGCGCGACGAGGCGAGCTTCCTGCGCGGCCACATCCCGGGCGCGGTGAACCTCGGCTCGGCCACCGAAGAGCTGCGCGAACCGAACACCGAGGACTACCTGCCGCTGCCGCAGCTCGAAAAGCTCATGGGCCAGGCCGGCCTCGATCTGAACCGCGAGATCATCGTGTACGCCCAGCGTGGCGCCTCGGTCGCGTACTTTGCGCAGCTCACGCTGCGTAACTTTGGCGCCCCGCGCGCGTTCGTGTACCACGACGGCATTGACGGCTGGCGCGCTGCGGGCGGCAATGTGGCCACAGAGCGCATTGCAGTCAAGCCTGTTGCGCTGAAGCTCACGCCGCGCTCCGATCTCACGGTCGACACCAAGACGGTGGTCGCGGCCGTGCGCCAGCCGGGCGTGCAGATCATCGATGCACGCACGCCGCGCGAGTTCCGCGGCGAGGACATCCGCGCCATCCGCGGCGGCCATATCCCCGGGGCGGTCAACATCCCGTACGAGCAGAACTGGGTCGACCCGGATGCCATCAACAAGATGCGTCACGGGCAGATCCGCGACTCCAGCGGCATGTCGCTCAAATCACGCGACGACCTCAAGGCGTTGTATGCGGGCCTCGATCCCAAGAAGGAGACGATCGTGTACTGCCAGAGCGGCAGTCGCGCGGCCGAGACGGCCACCGTGCTGCAGGATCTCGGCTTTCGCAACGTGCGCGTGTACGACGCCTCGTGGCTCGGTTACGCGGCCACACTGAGCGCCCCCGTGGAAAACGAGGTGTTTGTCAACGTCGGCGCGCTGAACGCGCAAATCCGCTCGCTCGAGAACCGGCTCAACGCGCTCGAGGCGCAGTTGCAGCGGCCTCGTTAGCCCACGGCGCGCAGGCGCGCGTGCCTGCGCGTGCCCTCAACACGGCCGAACCGCGCCCCGTATGCTCGGGCCGCGGCGCCTGGACTGGCGCCGCATTGCCCGGAGATAGCTTCATGTTCGTTCGTCTTGCGTCGCTTGCGACGCTGCTTGCCTGCGCGCCCATCGTGGCGCCCCTGGCGTTGGAACGCAGCCAGCTCGACGTCTGCGCGCGCCTGACCAATGATGCCGAGCGCCTGGCGTGCTTCGACCGCCTGGTGCCACGCCCCACCCCGGCAGCCGATCCGTCGCAGCAACTGGAGCAGGCCAACAGTGTCATGGTGCCGTCTGCGCCGCTGACCAGCTCGCCGCTGGGCGATCGCTGGGCCATCGGGCTGACCTCCGGTGAGACGCTGTTCGACATCCGGCCGCACAAGCCGACCTACCTGCTGCCCCTGCGCTACACCGACAGTGTGAACCAGGCGCCAAGGTCACCGACGCAGTCGGTGGCCGACTTTGGCGACGCGCTCGATGCCAGCGAGGCAAAGTTCCAGATCAGCTTCAAGTTCAAGCTCGCCGACATGACCGACAGCATCGGCGCGTCGCTATGGGCCGCCTACACGCAGCAAAGCCAGTGGCAGCTGTACAACGACGAGATCTCCCGGCCGTTCCGCGAGACCAACTACGAGCCCGAGCTGATGCTCGCGTGGCATCCGGACACGAGCTTCGGCGGTTGGCGCTGGCGGCTGTTCAGCATCGGCCTGGTGCACCAGTCCAACGGCCGCGCCGACCCGCTGTCGCGCTCCTGGAACCGGCTGTACGCGCAGTTCGGGGTGGAGCGCGGCAACTTCATGGTGCTGGTGCGGCCGTGGTACCGGTTCAAGGAAGACGCGGCCGAGGACAACAACCCTGACATCACCGACTTTCTAGGATACGGCGACCTGGTGCTGGCCTGGCGCACCGGTAATCACGTGCTGTCGAGCACGGCCCGCCTGAACGCCAACACGGGCAAGGGCAGCATCGCCGCAACCTGGGGCTTCCCGCTGTTCCGCCGCGTCAATGGCTACGTGCAGGTGTTCAGCGGCTATGGCGAGAGCATGATCGACTACAACCACTACCAGAACACGATCGGGGTGGGGTTCTCGCTGGCGGACTGGCTTTGATCTGAAAACGGCTTGTCCACCGCCGCGCGCGCTCCTGCATTTGAAGATACGGCGCGCGCGGCGGTGGACGGACGAGCTCGCGCTGAGTCCACTGATCCTCAAGTCCCCAGATGGGCACACCGACTGATCGCCCACTATGGCACCCCGGGTCGCCCCCCGCGCCACTTGACGCCGATAACTCTTCCGGTTCGATGAAGTTCGGCTCGGCAGCCGCTTGCAACGACTGGCGCACCGGTGCTCGCAGATTCCGTGTCGGCACGGGCCAGCACGAGCCCACCTCAGGTGCTGGATAGGCGACCGCAGGCTCAGACCTGACTTTGACAGTTCCAAGTGACACGTCCTCGTAAGTGCGCGCAGCACAACGCGTTTCCGGCACCATGCCGCAGAGCCGTGTATCTATGGGGTTTGCCCGGATCAGGCGAGCTTAAGAACGGGCGCCGGAGGCTTGATCTGCAAGGATTTCAAGCACTTAGCCGCCTCCGGGGTCGGGTCGGTGACTTGCCAGACCGTACCGTGAGGGCTCGACAATTGCGCCAACTGGATGCGCCGCAGGCGGTCCGAGACGTTGCGCCAGGTGTCCCCGCAGGCA